>NZ_JBXDLD010000116.1:0-10348 GCF_056820425.1 Priestia sp. KCTC 13724
ATATTAGGAACAGTATGGACGCATTTTTTTAAAAATAAGCACGTCGGAAATTAAAATCAAACTTATATAGATTGAGTGTTAATATATCAAAAAAGACAGCTCACTTCTTATTTAACAGAAAAGAAATGAGCTGTCTTTATTCATAAATGTTACCGCTCTCTATGTTAAGGTAACTAAAAAAGGGAAGACAAAGAGCGTATGTAGTGATATTCGTTACAGTTACGGTTTAAGGCTTTAATAGCGAAAGGGTTGAAAAATGAGAACGAGGCTTTGTAAGCTCAATTTTTATCCCTTTTAGTTTTAAACGCTCAACAAACTGTTTGCGCTTTTGACGTTTTTCTTTTGGGGAATGATCCATTGTTTACCTCAACCTCCATTTAGTTAGGTACATCTTAATATACTCATCATACCAAAAAATTGCATATATACAATAAACATTGCAAGATATTCACAAAGATTTAAAAAATGAAGCATTACTTTCTTTTTAACTAGTATTCTATACCCTATTTTTAAACCCTTTAACATGGCAAAAGAAGCTAATGCGCATTGATATTTCTTTATGTGTATCATATGATGATACACATAAAGCTTATATAGAGGTGATAAGTAGATGAAAATTCGTAAAGCATATATTCGCATAGACGAAAAAGTCATTGAAAATGTATTTGTTCATGAAAATAAAAAGGAAGAACAAACGCTAATTGCAATTCCAGACTTGGAATGGTCAACCATTATCCCTTACGAAGAAGAAATTCAAGAGTGTAAAGATCGACTACGGACATCGTTAGCTTCTAAAGTCAGTGAAGAGGTAGCGGAGCAACTAACGAGAAAAATTAATTTTTGGGTACGAGAGATGTAAAAAAGAGAGAGTAACCAAAAGAATAATAATATCTTTTACTTCATCAATTTCCTGGATTTTCTATGATTAACTCTTGATAAATGGAATGGATTATGTAAAATGAATGTAGGAAACAAAATATACGGCGATGGAGTTCGCCAAAACTGCTGCAGAGCTAATGAGGCTGGGACATAAGTAATTCAGCCAATGATAAACCTGAACGATTGAGAGTTTCTCACTTTTAATCGTTCAGGTTTTTTGGTTGATTGTGAAAACACTGTTGGAAACAGGGTGGAATGGAGCGTAGGACACTCGACTCCTGCGGGAAAGAGAGGGAAAACTGAGATCCCGCAGCGCAGCGAGGAAGCTCAGGTTCCTCCCCGCGGAAAGCGAGTGGCCGTAGCGCAATGGAACGAACGTGTTCAGACAAACCAAAAAGATTGGAACAGCTATTGTTCGTCTCTTAGAAGCAATCATTTTGTTATGTCCCAAACTCTATTTTTTTGTTCATAATTAAGAAAGAGGTGAAGAAGATGACGTATTTACTAGTAGGTATAGGAGGTATTCTTGGAAGCTTGCTTCGCTACTATCTCGGTGTGTTTACACATTCATGGTGGGCATACAGCTTTCCATTAGGAACGTTAATAACGAACTTGATGGGCTGCTTTATTTTAGGTTGGTTTACATATCGAATGATTAAAATGAATGTGTTTCCTTCTGCTGTTTTAGCTGGCATCGGTACAGGGTTCGTAGGTTCTTTCACGACGTTTTCTACCTTTAGTGTCGAAACCGTTACTTTAATCAAAAACGATACCAGTCTGTTAGCTTTTCTTTATGTAGCACTTAGTTTATTTGGTGGTTTACTGATGTCTTGGTCTGGTTACCGAGTAGGGGATCGTTCAGCCAATAAGCTGAAAAAGAAAGGAGAACAGCTATTATGACAGCTTTACTCATTGCACTGGGTGGGTTTTTAGGTGCCATAGCCAGGTATGTGCTAAGTACGTGGATGAATCAAAAATCAACTACAGGGTTTCCAATTGGCACTTTATGCGTCAATTTAGTAGGCTCATTTCTACTAGGAATCCTGGTTGGGAATGGAATGACATCTGGAGTGTATTCTTTTTTAGGAGTGGGTTTTATGGGGGCATTTACGACATTTTCGACGTTTAAGCTGGAAAATATCCACCTTCATGAAAAGAAAATGCATACGGTTCTATTTCCTTATTTGGCGTTTAGTTATATTGGAGGTATTGTGTTAGCTTTTATAGGAATGTTAGCCGGTGCTCTCTAAAAAATCTTGATTGTAACAAAGGGCTATTTAAAGAAAAGCCAATTTATTTTTTCTGCACGCTTTTTTCCATTTGAAACTATATTATGAAGAAACTTTTTTGTTGACGTACGTTCTAGATGACAGCTATGATGATACTAATATGGGTATGAAGTTACGTCAGGGAGGATACAATGATACTACTTTATATTGGTGTAATCTTATTTTGTTGTGCCATTATGTTTAGTTTATATAATCGCCATGTGCCCGTTCATGGAATTAAGAAGCTTTCTACGCTTGACTGTGAGACTGCGGAAATTGCAGTCGTAGATGTTCGACATTTTCATGAAATGAAACATAAACCTTGTCAAAAAGCTATACACATTCCGCTGCCGTACTTGGAAAGACAACATGTTGAAATTCCGTCAAAACAAGTAGTAGTTATTGCACCGGATACAATTGCAAGAAACTTAAGCATTCGTAAGCTGCAAAAGTATGGCTATCAAGTAAAGGGATATTGCTGTGCATGTGAAGGATAAGTCATTAGTAACGCACAAGATATAGGAGGGATACTGCGTGAATTATACTGATCAGACAAAAAATCGGTTAAAGCGAGTAGAAGGTCAAGTGCGAGGCGTACTGCGTATGATGGAAGAAGATAAAGACTGTAAAGACGTTGTAACGCAATTATCAGCTGTTCGAAGCGCAGTCGACCGAACCATTGCTCAGATTGTTGCGCTAAACTTAGAACAATGTATTGTTGAAAGACAACAAGCTGGAGAAGAGACTGCAAAAGTCGTAGAAGAAGCAATTGCCTTATTAGTAAAGAGTCGATGAGTAGAAAAGTTATCTGACGAAAGTCTGATAGCTTTTTTTTTGATTTTCATGCATAATTCGTACATATTATTTTTTAACGTCACTCACTAAATGGAAAGGAGCGTGAATACCAATTCGAAAGTTTAAGCGACTCTTAGTTCTAATCATTCTTATAGGTGCTATTGTGGGAGGTATTGAATTTCTTCGATATCCAATTCACAGCAACGCTAAGGATGTTGAAGAGCGTATAAGAAAATGGAAAGGGATGGGGGACATTAACGGTTCCAAAAAGCTTGACATTCGAGAAATCCAAAAAATTAGCAGTTCGGACACATATGTTGCATTATTCACTATTCCTGGTAGTGGAGAAGGAATGGCGATTTTAAAAGAAGGATGGAGCAAAAGGTTACGGATTGAAGTAATGACAAAGATGAACAATCTTGTTGAGTATGATGATATACATACTAATAAAGGGACGTATGCGCTGTTTTTAGGAAAGAACCCAAGTAAACAAATACATCGAGTGAAGGCCTCACTTGTAAATGACAATTATACGTTTGATATTAAAGTTCCCAAAGGAGAATATTTTATTTCATATCAACCTGTGCCAAAATATGTTGAAAAGCCATTTCCAGCGGATCTTATTTTATTGAATAATTCAGGAGATGACATCACTGTTAAGGAATATATGGATCAAGAGCTGCGTGAATAACACGCAGCTTCTTTTAGTATGTAGACAACATACATGTCACATGTCAATTTTTGAACTTTTTGTGAAGTATATAACAAAAGCATTTAATGTGTAATATACTGTAAATGGGCGGTAATCGAACCTACCAAACTTGAATATTGATTGACACAATTCTGTATAAATTTTGTCACAAAATATTCAATAATAGATGAAACCCCTTTTGTATCAAGGGTGATTGCGGTTACATTACATGAATTACCTTTAAAAAGGTAAGTTTCGGTAAGAAAATGCAACATTCATCCTTTTATTTACATTTATTCCTTGTCGAATATATGCTAAAATATCGCAAGGATTGAAGTGTTCTTTGACCTCATGTTTTTACACTATCTTAGAATATTTTCAAAATAAGAAAATCGACAAAAAGTGACGAAAAAATTGTCACTTTGTATTACAATAGTAATGGTTGATGTATAACATGAGTTTAAAGAGATTTTGTATTAAAGCTTTCTATAGTTAACTAGAATAGAAAGTTTTAGAGATGATCTAATTTAGAGGCTTCGCATCATGAGTTGTTAGAAAGGAGAGTTTTTAGTGAAACCAAAAAAAGGATTTTGGAAGCTAGCAGGTTTATTCTCTGCACTTTCAGTATTTTTCTTGAGCGGCTGTTCAGAATTAGCCGTTTTGAATCCTCAAGGTCCTGTCGCTAAAGAACAAGCTGACCTTATTGTTTGGTCGCTTTGGATGATGGCGATTGTGGTCGTAGTAGTATTTGCAATCTTTGCTTACGTACTTATTAAATTTCGTGAAAGACCTGACAACATGGACTATGAGCCACCAGAACAAGAGGGTAACTTAAAGATGGAGATTATCTGGACTGCGTTCCCGATTATTATCTTAATTCTTTTAGCAATCCCAACTGTAAAATCAATTTATGCTCTTGAAGAACCACCGAAAAATGAGCAAACAAAAATTGAAGAACCGTTAACAATTCATGTTACTTCAGCAAACTGGAAATGGATTTTCAGTTATCCGGAAGAAAACATTGAAACAGTTAACTATGTAAACATTCCAGAAGATCGTCCAGTTCGCTTTGAATTGACGTCTCAAGGTTCAATGAACTCGTTCTGGGTACCGGAGCTTGGTGGACAAAAGTATTCAATGAACAACATGGCGATGGATTTATACCTTCAAGCTGATAACCCAGGTTCTTATATCGGACGAAGTGCTAACTTCTCAGGTGAGCACTTTACAGATATGGAATTTGAAGTGTTAGCCCAAACTCACGAAGACTATGAAGAGTGGGTTGACGAAGTGAAGGCAACAGCTAAGCCATTAACTGAAGAGAAGTATGATGAAATTATTGAACCAGGTGTAGTAGGTCGCATGACGTTCAACGGTACGCACTTAGAGTGGGTTAACCACGCAAAAGACGCATACATCCCTGGTAAAGTAGACGAGCGCGGCATGAACATGGGACATGGCAATCACAACCATGGCAGCGACGATAGCAAAAAAGAAAGCGACGAAAGCCATGACGAGCATGAAGGTCATGATGAACATGAAGGTCATTAATACGGGCCTAAATAAACGTACGATTGGGGGAAGACATAATGAAGCTAGATGAATTCTTTGTCACTGGCGATCCCGTCATTTATGCAGCTGACGCAGCGATTGTCTTGACAACCATCGGTATCATTTTTGTCTTAACATATTTCAAAAAATGGAAATGGTTATGGACAGAATGGTTAACAACAGTAGACCATAAAAAACTTGGTGTAATGTATATTCTTGCAGCCGTCTTAATGCTTTTCCGCGGCGGTGTAGATGGACTTATGATGCGTATGCAGTTAGCGTTCCCGGATATGAATATCCTGAACCCGCATCACTATAACGGCGTATTTACAGCTCATGGTGTTATCATGATTCTATTCATGGCAATGCCATTCTTGATTGGTTTAATGAACGTTGTCGTTCCGCTTCAAATTGGAGCGCGTGACGTAGCATATCCGTTCTTGAACGCAGTAAGTTTCTGGACATTCTTTATGGGAGCTATGTTATTTAACATCTCTTTCGTTATTGGAGGAGCTCCTGATGCTGGTTGGACATCATATTTCCCTCTGGCCGGAAAAGAATTTAGTGAAAGTATAGCGAACAACTACTATGCAATTGCTATTCAGATTGCCGGTGTTGGTACCCTAATGACAGGTATTAACTTCTTAGTTACGATTTTAAAAATGCGTGCACCAGGCATGACGTTAATGAAAATGCCAATGTTTACTTGGTCAATTTTAGTTACGTCAGTTATTATCATCTTTGCGTTCCCTGTATTAACAGTAGCGCTTGCGTTAATGACGCTTGACCGCGTATTCGACACAGCATTCTTTACGGTTGCCAACGGTGGTCTCCCGATGATGTGGGCAAACCTATTCTGGATTTGGGGACATCCTGAAGTATATATCGTAATTTTACCGGCGTTCGGTATTTTCTCTGAAATCATTAGTACACACTCTCGCAAAAACCTATTTGGTTATAAAGCGATGATTATCTCAATGGTTGGTATCGCGTTCTTAAGTTACATTGTATGGGTTCACCACTTCTTTACAATGGGTAACGCGCCTGCAGTTAACTCGTTCTTCTCAATTACAACGATGTTAATCGCTGTTCCAACCGGAGTTAAAATATTTAACTGGCTCTTTACCATGTATAAAGGCCGTATTAAATTTACAACATCAATGCTATGGTCACTTGCGTTTATCCCAAACTTCGTTATTGGTGGGGTAACTGGGGTAATGCTTGCAATGGCTTCAGCTGACTATCAGTACCATAACAGTTACTTCCTAGTAGCTCACTTCCACTATGTATTAATCTCAGGAACAGTATTTGCATGTTTCGCTGGATTATACTACTGGTATCCAAAGATTTTCGGTCACACGCTGAACGAAAAGCTAGGAAAAATCTCTTTCTGGATCTTCGTTGTTGGATTTAACGTATGTTTCTTCCCACAATATTTCCTAGGTCTAGATGGTATGACTCGTCGTATGCAAACTTATTCAGAAACATTAGGTTGGGGAACATTAAACTTAATTTCAACAATCGGTGCTTTCTTAATGGGTGCAGGTTTCATCGTATTGGTTGTAAATTTACTTTGGAGCGCTTGGAAAAACAAACGCGACACTGCAAACGACCCATGGGATGGACGTACGCTTGAATGGTGGACTAAATCACCAGTTCAACACTATAACTTTGCGGTAATTCCACATGTGAAAGAAATGGATGAGTTCTGGCACATGAAAAAACGTGGAGAAACAAAAATTAAAGAAGAAGACATTAAACCAATTCATTTACCAAGCAACTCAGGTATCCCATTCATCTCAGGTGTATTCTGGTTCATTGGTGGATTTGGACTTGTCTTTGAATGGATGCCAATGGCGATCTTCGGATTAATCGGAATTTTAGCTTGTCTAGTTGCACGATCATTTGACTATGATGAAGGCTTCTATGTTCCGGTAGAAGAGATTAAACAAACAGAAGGTATTACAGGGGGTGACAAATAATGGGTGGACATTTAGATAAGTCATTACCACTCGAGTATCAAGATCACCAGGGCCGAATGAATATTCTCGGCTTCTGGATTTTCTTGGGTGCGGAAATTGCACTGTTCTCTACGCTGTTTGTCACGTATTTAACGTATCATACTCGTACAGCTGGAGGCCCTGGACCACAAGATTTATATATTGTTGAAACGTTTATGATTCAAACAGTTTTACTATTAGTAAGTAGTTTCACAATGGGAATCGTTGTATGGCACATGCGTAATAATAACTTAAAAGGGTTAATTACTTGGCTAGTTATTACGCTTTTACTAGGTGCAGGATTCTTGTACTATGAAATTGAAGAGTTCATTCTTTATGCAGCTCACGAAGGTGCAACAATGCAAACTAGTGCATTCTTGTCTTCATTCTTTGCGCTGTTGGGAACACATGGACTTCACGTAACGATGGGTATTGGTTGGGCAATTTTACTTATTATCCAGTTAGTAAAGCGCGGCTTAACGCCTGTTACAGCAAGAAAAGTATTTATTATCGGTTTATACTGGCATTTCCTTGACGTAGTATGGATTTTCATCTTTACGTATGTATACTTGAACGGATTGGTGGGATAAGACATGGAAAACAAACAAGGCCAAAAAGCAGGATTTCCGCTTAGTCATGTAATGGGGCTTATCCTTTCTTTAGCACTAACGTTTGCAGCGCTTGGATTAGTTATGTTAGCTGACTTATCAAGAGGCGTAACGATGACACTAATCTCAATTCTTGCGTTCTTACAAGCAGCTATGCAGCTTGTGATGTTCATGCACATGACTGAAAGTGAAAACGGCAAGGTACAAGTTGCAAATATGCTTTATAGCTTCTTTATTGCACTATGTATCGTTGTTGGTACGCTTTGGATCTTAGCAGATCACTTTAACCATTAATACAAAAAGCCACTTACTTCTGCGTAAGTGGCTTTTTTACTATTCATTAGTAGCCTTATATCGAAGTGTTTGATAGTGACCTGTGGCCACTCGGTCGACCACTTCACCCTCCTCATTTGTATATACCTCGTATTCCTCATAAACTTCAACATCAAAACCATTGATTCTTTCAGTTGTTATAAGAACATTTTTAAGGCTCATTTCAACGTCTTCATCGTTACTTGAAGCTTCTACTTCACCGCTGTCTAAAGAAAGAGGTGAGACGGCTTCAAAGTATTCTTGAGACTCGTTGTCCATGTAGCTAATCACAACCATGATTCCAATAAAAAAGATTCCTAAAAACAATATACGAGCTGATGTCATCTTAAAAGACCCCCGTAAATTGACATACTAAAACAACTAAGCCAAGAATCCATACGTAAACAGCAAATGTTTTTAGAGAATGATGCTTTAAATAGTGAATCATCCATTTTACGGCCATATAGCCAAAAAGCGCAGCCGAACATGTTGCTACAAATAAAGAGAAAAACGAGATGTATTCCACACCACCACCGACAACATCTTTAAGCTGTAAAAGAACGGCTCCACATATGGCTGGCGTTGACAGTAAAAAAGAAAAGTAAGCAGCTGTTTCTCGGTCTAGCTTACGCATTAAAGCAGCTGCCATTGTTAGACCAGAACGTGAAACGGCAGGAAAGATGGCGGCTGCTTGAAAGGTACCGATAAACAGTGCGTCTTTGTAGGAAATATCGTGCATCTTTTTTGCTCCTTTTTTTACTGAGTCAGCAAACCATAAGAAAAGACCTGTTACAAGAAATTCCCATCCAATTGTAGAACCTGTAATTGAGATTTCCTCAAAATAATCTTTAAATAATAAGCCAACCACAACAGCTGGAATCGTACCAATGATTAGCAAGAAGGTAAGCTTGCTAAACGGGTGACGAATCATGTGCCACAGCTCGTCTTTATAAAAGACAAAAATAGCAAGCAAGGTTCCAATATGTAGCATCGTATCTAGGTACAAACCTGCGCTATCTAATCCAAATAAGTGTCGACCTAAATACAAGTGCCCTGTGCTACTAATGGGTAAAAACTCTGTTAACCCTTGAATGATTCCTAAAATTAATGCTTCAATCCATGACATAATTTCACCTCTTAAAGCGTGTCCTTGTATTATTGTATCGACCAAAAGGCATGAACATGACAAAAATTAATGAGAATGGTTAGATAAAGCAAAAAAATTAGAGTCCACTATTAGTGTTTCTAACTGTATGCAACAACTAATGGCTATATTGAAATAGAGATTAAAGCATAGTTAGTAATTGATTAAACTAAAAGGTGAATCTTTGCTTAGAAGGTTGAAATCAACATGGATAAACTTAAGTGATTACACAAACGATAAGTTTGAAACCAACATAACGTTTGTGCAAGAAAAATGGATATTTAGCTTGCGGTATACAAATTTGTATTCATCAAACGGAGGTGGGAACTCATGATAAAAAAAGTGTGCATAGCACTTATTTTATGCTTCATTGGAATTCATTCACATGTAGCAATGGGAGAACAACCTAAAGTGGAAGTGTTTCAACTTGATACAGGTAAGGTCATTCGGGTAGCTGATAAAACTGAAGTTGTTCAAAAAGAGGTTGAAAAAAGCATCGCTTCCATTACTGGGATTTATAAAAAAGTAAATCCGTTACCTAAAACCGGTTATTTGGTAAAGGTACCATTAGACCCCGCTGTGCAAGTGCAGCAAAAAGGGTTAGATGTGTTAGCTAGCGAAGCTGTTGTTGTATTCAGCCCAAATGAACAACCTGTACTCATGCTATACGATAATGAAAACAAAATTTATTTTTTTGAATTTACCTATGACATCTCTACGTTACGAAAAGAATTAGAATTGTAAAAGAAAGCTCCGCATAGAGATGTCGGAGCTTTCTTCATTAGTAACATACACATCATATATATAGATATCTTCAGGTTTTTTCTTTAGTTGAAAGCCTCCTTTTACACCTGAGACGGAAGTGATGAGATCCGCATGAACTAGCTTTATTAACAGTTTTTGAGAATAAATAAGAGAAGCGCCTAGCTGCTTACTCATTGCATCTGCTGGCAATACAGCTTTGGAAGGTAAAAAGTGAAGAAGTACCATGGCGTATACAGATTGTTCAACGCCTGTTTTCATATGCAAAGTCACTAGCGTCGCATAAATTTTAACTGAATTTTCTGTTTTCTTATTTTTCCTTTTATAAAGAAAAACGA
>NZ_JBXDLD010000117.1:0-4954 GCF_056820425.1 Priestia sp. KCTC 13724
GTTCATTGGTAAGTGTTACCCTTATACTTCAACAGAGAGTAATCGTAATCCTTTAATTCAACTTATATACGTTAGATTTATTTTTTCGAAAGCACAAAATTATGATCTATGCTAGCAAAGAAAATCGATATACTTCTTTGTTAACCATTTTTCTCTCTTTTTTAGTTGCAGCTTCTTTATTCTTTAACATCCCTTACCATATCTTTGGGATTGGAATTGATACTGTTATTTTAATCATTGTCTATTTTATAGGCGTAAAAATCATTTCTACCTATGCAGCAGAGCATGTTGAAGAAGAGGAAAAACAAGAAGAGAACCTTCAAGATAGGGGACCAACTTTAAAAAGAGCCGTTGTTGGTTTTTCCATAGCAGCAGTGTTTATTATGGTATTTGGAAGTATTTTAACCATCTCAGGTGATCGTATCGCTGTTATTACAGGTTTAGGCGCTTCCTTTGTTGGTTCGTTTTTAGTCGCAGCCAGCACGTCACTTCCTGAAGCAGTCTCTGTTGTTATCGCCATTCGTTTAAAAAATTATAAGTTAGCGATTGGTGGGATTGTCGGAAGTAACTTATTCAACTTATTGATTTTAGCAGGAACAGACGTCTTTTATCGCAAAGGGGCACTGTTAAGCGCAGCCAGCGGCAGTCACTTATATACAATTGTTGCGTCAATGATACTCATCTCCATTAGCCTATTTTCAATGTCACGAAAGAACATCACATCTTCATGGTTTTATGTTGTACCATCAATTTTAATTATTGCTTGTTACTTTATAGCAAGCTATATCATCTACTTAAATTCAGCTGCATAAAAGCCGCATGCATATGCATACGGCTTTTGCATTTTTCATCCTATTACTTTGTTAATAGCGCTTACGCAGCTGTCAATAGCTTCGTCTAGCTCCTCTTCATCAATAGTTAAAGGGGGGTTAAAGTATAGAACGTCTCCTAGTGGACGGAGGATGAGCCCCTTCTTCAACGCTGCTTTGTAAATCTGATAACCAACTCGATTCTCTGAGCTAAATGGTTCTTTCGTTTCTTTATTTTTGACAAGCTCAACAGCGTTTATTAATCCTATGTTGCGAATTTCACCAACATGAGGATGATGCAGTAACGCTTCGTTTATTCTTCTATTTAAATAAGCTGCTCGCACGGTTGCTTTTTCTAAAACGTGGTCGTGCTTCAAAATATTCACTACCGCTAAAGCTGCAGAGCACGCTAATGGGTTACCACTATACGTATGGCTGTGCATAAAGGCTTTTCCTTCTTTATATTCTGCGTAAAATACTTCATAAATTTGATTATTCGTAATCGTAATTGCCATCGGCAGATAGCCACCAGTGAGTCCTTTTGAAACACACATAATATCCGGTGTAATCTCCGCGTGATCGCATGCAAACATCTTACCTGTTCTTCCAAAGCCAGTTGCAATTTCATCGGCAATTAACAGTACACCATACTCATCGCATAAGGCTCTTAGCTTTTGAAGGTAGCGAGATGGATACATTCTCATTCCCGCTGCTCCTTGTAAAATAGGCTCGACAATCATCGCACACGTTTCATGACCATGCTTTTCAAATGCTTTCTCTGCCTGTACGAAGCACTCCACCTGACAGGAATCTCTTGTTTTCCCGTAAGGACATCGATAGCAATCCGGCGCATCAATTCGAATTGTATCCATCAGCATTGGATTATAGATTTGCGCATACAAATCTAGGCTTCCCACCGATAAAGCGCCAATCGTTTCACCATGATAGCCATCTGTAAAGCACATAAACCTCGTTTTTTCTTTATGACCGGTTTGATATTGGTACTGAAACGCCATTTTTAACGCGCATTCTACAGCTGCTGAACCGTTATCGGAAAAATTAAATTTGCTTAGCCCTTTAGGAATAATTTCCATTAACGCTTCGCATAGTTTAATTGCAGGCTCATGCGTAAAGTTGGCAAAAATCACGTGCTCGAGTTGATCGAGTTGATCTTTGATTTTATCGTTAATGACGGGGTTACAGTGGCCAAGAAGGTTACACCACCATGAACTCACAATGTCTAAATAAGAGTTCCCTTCTTTATCATATAAATACACGCCGTCTCCTCTTTCGATGACAATGGGCTTAAGCTCTTCATAGTCTTTCATTTGTGAGCACGGGTGCCAAATATATTTTAAGTCTTTTTCTACTAAGTTCATGTTTTCAATGCTTTTCATTATGCAAACAGCTCCGCTACTTTTTCTGCTTCCATTGCAAGCTCTGTATCATTTTCCTTCACCAAACCAATTACTGAAACTCCAGTTAGCACTTCGACCATTTTTTGATTGTCTTCTTCCATAACGTCGCCTTCGCGTGAACGGTTAAAAATAATTCCTTTCACCTGAATATTGCGTGCTCTTAAATATTCAATTGTCAACACCGTCGCATTGATGGTTCCAAGCCCCGCATCCGCAATAACAATCGTAGATAAGTTCAGCTCTTTTACAATATCTTCTAGTAAAATATGCTGCTGATCATCCCAACGAATCGGACAAAGAATTCCTCCGCTTCCTTCAACCACTACATAATCATACTTCTCCTTAGCCTTTTGGTAGTCTTTCTTAATAATGTTGAGATCGACAGGATTTCCTTCAAGGTTGGCTGCCAAATGCGGTGATACGGCGTGTTTATAAATATAAGACACCGTATTTTCTGGCTTCTCACGAATTCCTGCGGTTTCAAGCACATGCTTAGCATCTCCTGGAATTAATTGTTCACATTCTACTTCCGCTCCGCTAAGCGCAGGTTTATAATAACCACAGTCATAGCCGTGTTCTCGAAGCTTTTTCACAAGTAAACCCGTCACGTATGTTTTTCCTACATCTGTTCCTGTCCCAGTAATAAATAAGCCTTTTCCCATCTTTGTTTCTACCTCCTATACATTACCGATGTATTTTTTTATTAATTTAGCTGCTTCTGACAGCTCTTTCTTTGAATGATCAGCCATCAGTGACACTCGAAGACGTGCGCTCCCTTTGGCAACGGTTGGATAGCGAATGGCTGAAATAAAATAGCCATGATCAAAAAGCTTTGCTGATGCATCCAGTGCTGCTTGTTCACTTCCAACAACGATTGGAAAAATAGCTGAATTTGAACGTGCAGAGATTCCATGAGCCTGCAAGCATTCATTAAAGTAAGCAATATTCTCTTGAAGCTTTGTAACTTGTGTATCATCATTCATGATTAACCTCAGTGCTTCTATAGCCGACGCACTGGTTACGGGAGATAGCGAAGTGGAAAAGATAAAACTGCGCGCTTTGTTTTTCAAGTATTCAATAAGCAGCTTATCTCCACACACAAACCCACCTTCTCCACCGAGCGCTTTACTCAGCGTTCCCATAATAATGTCAGGCTTTTGTGTCAGCTGAAAATACTTACAAACTCCTCGACCACGTTCTCCAAGGACGCCTGTTGAATGTGCTTCATCTATCATTGAAAACAAGCCATACTGATTCGCTAAGCGCATCAGCTCAGGAAGGTTCACAACATCTCCATCCATACTGAAAACAGCATCGCTCACAATTAAGCCATTTTCACAAGAGTGAGCTAAAATTTTTTCTTCTAAATCGTTCATGTCATTATGCTTATACACAACGGTTTTCGCTTTACTGAGCCGGCATCCGTCAATAATGCTTGCGTGGTTTAGCTCATCGCTAAAAATCACGTCTCCTTCAGAAAGAAGCGATGAAATAACACCAACGTTGGCCATGTATCCCGTGTTAAACACAAGAGCTGCTTCCGTCTCTTTAAACTCGGCAATCATTTCTTCCAATAACCGATGAAGAGTTGTCGTACCCGTTGTTAACCTCGAACCTCCTGAGCCAATACCATATGCTTCTCCCATTTGAAGCGCATAACTCTTTACGCCTGGATGATTACATAAATTTAAGTAGCTGTTTGACGCAAGCATCACGTACTCTCTGTCGTGCATTTTCACATGCGCCTCTTGAGCTGTTTGAATTTCGTTGAATGATCGATAAAGATGATTTTCTTGTAAAGAGGCTAAGTCGCTTTTTATCTTTCTCCATTTATCTTGCTGTTTTGCTTCGTTTAATCTTTTTGATAGGCCTAAATCTACAACTATTTTTTGCTTTTCTAAATACGCAATCGTTTCGTTCACGCCGCTCTCAGAATGACGATATAAAAAGATGCGCCCGCCCAAGTGACTTCCTTTTTGTTTTAGCTTTGTAATTCGAACATAACCGAACTCTTTAGAGGCGACGTAGCCAGTTACGTAATCAGGATCATCCGAGATACAAATTTCACCAATAACATTTGGCGCATGGGCTACTTTTGTCGCTAATACAAGCGCTTCTTGGAAATGATTTTTCTTTGTGAGGTCTTCTTGAAAGTGACTGCGGTTCGCATCCATATACGTTGCTCGAATCCCTCGTTCTTGATCTGGCTCTAGACGTTTCATTGTATCAACGTCTAGTAAGATTGCGCCGCGCATAGAAGAACACGAGCTCAGCATCTCAATGATTTCTTCAGCCTGTTGTAAACCTAATTGTAAAAGCAGCTTTTTTACTTCTTTTATTCCTTCATAATGATTAGCCACTTCTACAGTTTTAACAGGTAACGCTTCTAAACGTTGAATATCGCTAAGCTGTACGGGCTCGACTTTCATCGTAATTTCATCTGCTGCTCCTTTGGAATGATGGAGAGCTCTATGTAGTAAAGCATTGGTATACGTATGTAATTCATGTTTATTCACAATCTTCTCCGCTCCGGAAAGATGACCGGTATTGCTATTGGAAGCTCTCATTTTTAAGCTAAATAGATTCATATTTTCTGGGTTCTCCTTTCTTCTCATCATCCACAACAAACTCTTGAAAGATTGTTGATTTCATATTTCTTTTTCATGCGTGTTGATTAACCAATAAAATCCAAAAAAAGCATACAAAAAAGGGCACCTATCTTGTAGA
>NZ_JBXDLD010000118.1:0-4474 GCF_056820425.1 Priestia sp. KCTC 13724
CAACAGTTATAGTAAAAAAATGGATGTTTACTACCTCTGTTCAAGAGTATTCGTTTTTCTTTATAAAAGGGGAAAAAAGGAAAAAAAGGAAAAATAATAAAACAGAAAATTCAGTTAAAATTTATGCGACGCTAGTGATTTACTATGTAATTATTTATTTACTATGTAATTATTCATTTAAGGGATAAGCTGCGTCAGTTTTAGAAAAGCATCCTATTACAGAAAAAGGAGAGCCTAATTAGCTCTCCTCAGTGTCATTAGTTTTAACCTCATATCCAAAAAGCTGTGACCTTTCATCAGGTATCCATTTTCCATCTCTAATCCTGCTCAAGCCCTGATACAAAGAGCCTCCTATAATATTCTCTAACCATTTGGAGCATTCAGTCATAGTATCAAAATCATGTAAGTATACTCCATTTTTATACAGTGAATATTTTTTATGTTGCATACTAACACCTCCTTTGATTGATACATGTATTGTACCAGGAGGTGCTGCGTGTTTAAAAGGTGTTTTGATTCCTGTCTCAAAAACAGGGGTCAGTCCCAAGCCAATCAAGGTTAAATCAAGGTTAAATCAATTTTACTTAAATCCTACTCTTACTTCACCATCATGAAATATTTCAATAACATATCCTGTAGATGGCGAAAATATCCATGTATCAAAACTTACAGCAGTAACATCATCTATATCTTTAAGTATTTTATCTAAAGTAGTTTGAATAATAGGTAAAGTTCCTTCGTCCCAAATTACATAAACAACATTACTGTATTCATTCGCGTTTTGGTCTAAAAAGGAGATTATCTCATCAACTGTATTCACTTCAGCATGATTAGACACTTTCTCCCATTCAATACGCCCCCACTTAAACGGAAATGAACTTTCAAAATTACTTAATATTTGCTCTCTATTATTATCAGAAAAGACATGTACATCCTCACCTAGTGCTTCAATACACTCATCAAATAAACTCATCTAAAGTCCCCTTATCTATTCAAATGTTTTAATAAAGATTTAAAGGTGCTTTCGTTACCCTCAAACGGTACAGCTATTTTTCGGGCATTAGCCCCTTTACCATTACGAAAATCCTCAATATTTATATGCGGCCCCTTATTTGGGTCATAATCTAATCTCCATCTTACTTTTCCGTCAGCAGACTGCCTACCAACAACTTGACCATATCCAGCACTTGACTTAAGAGTACCTGTATATGGCTGTGAGTTTGGTCCTAAATCTCCAACTAGGTCTAGTACCTTATTTCTAGCTTGTTCATATGTTTTGACCTTATCTAATACTTGTTCCCCTTTTCCTATACCCTTACCACTCTCATCCCTAACCTTCGTCCCAACCCCATTACCACCATCCACACGCTCAATAAACTGATACCCGCCATTCCCCTTCACAGATCCAACACCTGGATACGCTAAACGGTTATCCAGTCCCAAGTTCTGCAGATCTGACTGCGTACGCACATGAATAGCTGCGGCACCTTCATTCAGTTTCTTGGTGGCGGCACCGCTGAGTTGTTCAAGCTTCGTCGCTTTTGCGAGCTTGTCCGCTCCTTTTGTGCCGACTATGCTCATGGCAACGTTAGCGGTTAGGTAAGAGAAGTAGTGGCCTCTGCTTTTTGCATCGCCGTTTATGACCTGTTCATTCCAGGAGTCTTTTATCTCGTTACCGATGGTTTTAGCTACGCCTTTTGGATCATCCCAAACGGCTTTGACTCCTTCATCGATGCTTTCTGCTGTTTCGACTGGATGCTGGACCATATGTACGAGGTCATTCTATGTCTCGTTAACTGTGTGCGTCATGTCTTTTACATTATGTTGATTGTCTATCTACTTGAGTAACGAACTTTAAAACCATCTTCATTACTTCATACGCTATGACACTCTTTCTTATCCATAGCTTTTATTTGTACAAAAGTTATTGCATCTACTTCAATAATTATTGGCAAAAAAAGCACCTGTTGCCTATCAGACCACCAAGTGCTTTTTTGTTTACTTTTCTTCAAGTTCCTTCATTCTCTCTATTAACTTCTTCCTTACCTTATGCGTTTCTAAGTCTGCTAACCTAACAGGGATAGGTAAACGACTCTCATTATTAATACAGTTCATAGCAACTTCAGTGCTTGTATCTAAATCAACCCAGTTACCACAAGATACAAATATAGGATTTACATTTTTTGTCGTTCTTAACGCTCGACCATAAACTTCATTATTTATTACAATATCGGTGTAAGCTCCTATTGAATTCTCTGGCATAATAAAATCTACGTCTTGAATTTTAAGATAACTTTTTGCTACACCAATAGTTGGTTTATTTAGAAAAAAGGAGGCGTGGGTAGCGATACCCATGTGACGATAATGTAAGTAGCCGTTTCCATCAAACATATAAAGATCAGGATATTTAGTAAGTTTTTTTGCTGCTTCCTTAATCAATGGCAATTCACGAAAGGCCAGAAAACCTGAGATATAAGGAACTGTTATTTCTCCATAACTATATACTTTTTCAAGAACTTCGTGTGTACTAAAATCAATAACCACAATACAACAAACACCAAACGTCTTTTCACTTGCTTCCCAATACGCTAAATCTACTCCTGCAACTGACTCTATTTCTTCCAATTGAAAATCATTTTTTAGATTTACTCTTGGTAAAAGTACTTGTTGTTCATTTTTAAATTCTTTTATGAAATAATTTAATTTATCATTATTCATATTAATCACCACTTACAAAGCTGTTCAATCATATTATTATTTTGTATTTTTATCATTACTGAATTTTTCAGCATATAATAAATCCCATTCACTAGGCTCTGTTTTTTGATTTCTAATTTCTCCTTGTTCATTATACTTTTTATAAACCATTTCACGTCCAGCAATACATTCTGATTCATACTTTTTCATTCCATTTTCAAAGAATTCAACCTGATATCCATCTGCCGAATTTTTATTCATATGTCCAACCCTTTTTATAGTACCATTCGAATAAAACTCTACATACTTCCCTTGTTTAAAACCATTTTCAACGTAGAAATAACTTTCTATATTTCCATTTTCATAAAGATCGTAAGCCAATCCCGTAAACAACCTTTCTTTACCATCAGCAGTATATTCTACTATTGCTAAGTCATATGGTCCCCCATACTCTAAGTGCTCTTCAAACTCTAAGCCGTTCTGTATTATATACTCCTTAGTTAATAATTCATTTGACATTTTTTGAAACCTCCGTAATTATTTCAAATTCATCTGTAAGATAAGCACAATGAGGACATCTTGGAAACATCATTCCAGCTGGTTTTGTTCTATTTTGACCTGTACGAATTACATTGATAACAAAATTATCCAAATCAGCTTGAGGGTTTTCCTTTAAAGCCTTATTCAATGCAATTACTTCAGCATGTGTACCCGCACCTTTTGTAAACTCATATGATTCAATAACTTCTTTTGGCATAAGATCATACCTTGACTTTATTAGAGGATGAAAGTCTGGCAAAATTCCATCGTATTCATTTATTGCATAATAAATTTCACCAGTTGTCTTATCATACACTCCAGCAAAAGCTGGACCTAATTCTTTCTTACTTATCCCTGTTTCTTTTAACTTTTGCAATTCTATAAGTGTCTCACTGCGTAAGTTAATTCGATAATTTAGCTCTTCTGATGTAAATTTACCATATCTATTACGTAAATATTCTATTCGACTTTTCCCTGTACCCTCAGCAACCTTCTCATCCCTAACCTTCGTCCCAACCCCATTACCACCATCCACACGCTCAATAAACTGATACCCACCATGCCCCTTCACAGATCCAACACCTGGATACTCCAAACGATTATCCAGCTTATTTAGACCCAAGTTCTACAGAGCTGACTGCGTACGCACATGAATGGCTGCGGCACCTTGATTGAGTTTCTTGGTGATGGCACCGCTGAGTTATTCAAGCTTCGTCGTTTTTGCGAGCTTGTCCGCTCCTTTGGTGCCGACTATGCTCATGGCAACGTTAGCGGTTAGGTAAGAGAAGTAGTGGCCTCTGCTTTTTGCATCGCCATTTATAACCTGTTCGTTCCTTCACCGATGCTTTCTGCTGTTTCGACTGGATGCTGGACCATATGTACGAGGTCATTCCACGTATCGACAACGGCATCTGTCGCTCCGCCAGCGACGCCATCCCAGCTTCGTTTTGTGACGTCTAGCGCGGTTTTTGTTCCTTGCTTGATGTTTTCAATGCTGACTTTCCAACACGCTTGAGCTTGAACACCCTATAACTTATATATGTAATGTACAGATTAGCCATAGATTATTTATTCAAATAAAAAAGCACTCGTTGTCTTTTTAAAAGGCAAGTGCTTTTAGTTAAATTTTAATTCTTTTAGTTTTTTTTGCTTTATTTACTTCCTTAACAGTAAGCCCGTAATCAAACAACGCATATAAAACATCAGGCACCTCCGGTACGATAAATGTATCAATCAA
>NZ_JBXDLD010000119.1:0-6552 GCF_056820425.1 Priestia sp. KCTC 13724
TTGTTTGCGGTAATCTAATCATGAGAAGAATCCTTTCTTTTGGTTAGTTCTTAGTCGATTTAACCTTAATAGAAATGGATTCTTTTTTCATTTTTTTAGTGAAAAAGAGAATCCCACAGGAAAGCCGATAAATCGCCTTTCCTGTGGGATTTTGTATTTGGGTATGAATAATTCAGGGTAAGTTTTTTTATAAAAAAATATTTTGTTAATAACGGACACATATAGCAGCCCTTACTTATTGTATGTGTAATTTAAATCTCAGGTAATATTAAAAGGATCTTTTACTTTTGCGTAGCGGGCTCACCAAAATGTGTCTTGTAGTTCCATAATAACAGTACCATTTTTGGATAAACAATTATAAATAATATCGATTCTTTGCTTTTCCTCAAACTCTAAAACTAAAGAAATAGTACTTCCAAATTCTAAATTTTGCTCAGGGAAAGAATCAGAAACCATGAAAATAGTTCATCTTTTTTAAACTTAGCGTGCATAATCCGATTCTGAGCTTCTGGAGGAGTTGGGAAATTTACTTCTCCAAACGTTTGAATTTCTTGAACTTGACCTTCAAAAACTTCCTTTGCATTTCCATTAAAAGATAAATAAGGTGTAATTTGTTTCTTTATTTCAAGCTCTCCTTTAAGTTGAAGTGTCAGACAATCCAATTATAGTGGTAATAATTCTTCATCGTAAAATTGAGCGTTCAAAGCTTTTAATAAAAAGAAGTAAAGATGTACATGTACTTTTTTATTTAGCTTATTTATATAAATATTTTAAAAACCAAAATTGCATCTTAGCAAAAGAATATGCTAAAATTTGACGAGTGTACTTGCCAGAAGTACATTCTTTTTTTGTATAAACAGCTAGTCTTCATCATTAGAGAAAAAGGAGTGGATTCCTTTGCCGCAGCAAGACTTAAAAAAGGAAATTGGATTCTTAGCTGCTCTTACGACAGTTATTGGAACCGTTATTGGAGCGGGTGTGTTTTTTAAACCAACCGCCGTTTATGGAGCGACTGGCTCCGCTAGCCTTGGACTCTTAGCCTGGTTAATTGGTGGGCTTTTAACGATATGTGCAGGTCTTACAGCTGCTGAATTATCAGCTGCTATTCCTGAGACAGGAGGGATGATGGCTTATTTAAAGAGAACGTATGGGAACCTTGTTGCGTTTTTGCTTGGGTGGGCCCAGACGGTTATTTACTTTCCGGCTAATATTGCTGCGCTTGCTATTATCTTTGGAACGCAAACAATTAGTTTATTTGGACTAACGGCAAACGATAATCAATTCCTCATTGTTATAATTGCCATTGCAACTGCGCTGTTTTTGACCTTAATGAATTTTTTAGGAGCCAAAGCAGCTGGTGCTATTCAAACGATTGCAACTGTTTGTAAGCTCATCCCATTAGTACTCATTATTATCTTTGGTTTATTACATAGTGGAGACGTGCCATTTCAGCTGTTTCCAGTAGAAGCAGGACCAGATAAAGATTTCTTAACAGCGTTAGGATCAGGATTACTGGCAACCATGTTTGCTTATGACGGCTGGATTTTAGTTGGAAACATTGCAGGGGAAATGAAGAACCCGAAAAAAGATCTTCCGAGAGCTATTATCCTTGGCTTATCCGTTGTAATGGCCGTATATCTTCTTATTAACGTTGCGTTTCTTATGGTAATGTCGGCAGCGTCTTTAGCAGGTACAGATACGCCAGCATCAGATGCTGCAGGCCTGATTTTTGGCGCTTTTGGTGGGAAGTTTGTAAGTATTGGTATTTTAATTTCTGTATTTGGCTCGATCAATGGCTACATTATGACGGGAATGCGCATTCCGTATGCGATGGCGACAGAGAACAAGCTTCCATTTAGCAAGTGGTTTGGGCGTCTTTCAAAGAAAAGTAAAGTACCGTACAACTCGGGCATTTTTATTTTGTTTATCGCCATCATTATGATGACGATTGGTGGATTTAACACGCTAACGGACATGCTTGTGTTTGTTATTTGGATCTTTTACACGATGACTTTTGCGGCTGTGCTCATTTTACGTAAGCGTGAACCCGATCTTCCAAGACCTTATCGTGTGCCACTTTATCCGGTACTACCACTTATTTCGCTACTAGGTGGGCTGTTTATTGTGATTAATACGCTCTTTACACAAACAACTCTTGCTTTGTGGGGGTTAGGTATTACGGCTCTTGGTTTACCCATTTACTTTGCGATGAGAAAGAATCATATTAATAATTAGAAAAGAAGTCTTTTAGGGCTTCTTTTTTTTATTGGTTTTTTTGTTGTATATGCAACAAAAATGAGATACATTATATATAAATATTTTGTTGTGAATACAACAAAATGGAGGTGTGTCAATGTGGAAATTTTACGCGAAATTGGGATGATTGCAAGAGCGCTTGATTCTATCAGTAATATTGAGTTTAAAGAGTATGATCTTACCAAGGGCCAATATTTGTATCTTGTTCGGATTTGTGAAAATCCGGGAATTATTCAAGAAAAGCTAGCAGAAATGATAAAGGTTGATCGAACAACGGCAGCTCGCGCTATAAAAAAATTAGAGATAAATGAATTTATTGAAAAAAAAGAAGATGTCCATAATAAAAAGATAAAAAAGCTTTTTCCAACTGAAAAAGGCAAGAGTGTCTTTCCTATTATTAAAAGAGAAAATGAGTACTCAAATGAAATGGCTTTAAACGGATTTTCAAATCAAGAAATGGAAGTGATGGTGGACTTACTTCAACGAGTAAGAAGAAATGTTGAAAAGGACTGGGAGTTTGTTAAAAAAGGAAATAAGAGAATGTATTGAGAAAGTTGAGAGGAAAGGTAGGAGTAACATGAACATAAAAATTAAGCCGTGCAATTATGAACAATTAGATCAGCTCCAAACTATTAGCTATGAAACGTTTGATGAGACGTTTCGACATCAAAACTCTCCTGAAAACATGAAAGCGTATTTAGAAAAAGCATTTACCTTACAGAAGCTAGAAAAAGAGTGGGCTACTGCTTCTTCACGCTTCTTTTTTCTTTATCATGATGACGAGCTAGCAGGATATTTAAAAGTCAACGTGGGTGAAGCTCAGTCTGAAGCACTGGGAGATGATGCGCTTGAAATTGAAAGAATCTATATCCGAAAAAACCATCAAAAACATGGTCTTGGTAAGAAGTTGTTTAATAAAGCGGTTGAGGTCGCTTTAATGTTAGATAAACAAAAAATTTGGCTAGGCGTTTGGGAGAAAAATGAGAACGCGCTTGCTTTTTATAAAAAAATGGGATTTGTTCAACAAGGCCAACACTCTTTTTATATGGGGGACGAAGAGCAAATCGATTTAATTATGGTTAAATCACTGATCTAAATGATCTTTTTAAAAGGGGACTGAGGTAAATGTATATACCGAAGCATTACATGATTCAGAGTGAAGATATCATTTATGAGATTATTGATCAGCACGGATTCGGCACTTTATTTTCTCAGCATAACGGTGAGCCTTGTGCTACGCATTTACCACTGAATTTAAATAAGGAAGAGAAAACCTTATATGGGCATCTTGCTCGAGCTAATGAACAGTGGAAAGATGCTGTCGATCAACAAGTGCTGGCTGTTTTTCAAGGTCCACACTGCTATATTTCACCTTCTTGGTATGAGACAAACAAAGCTGTACCTACTTGGAATTACGTTGCTGTTCATGTATATGGACAGTTAGAGATTATTAAAGATAACCGTACCATAGTTAAATCGTTAAGTAACTCTGTGGAGAAATATGAAAAACCCGAAAGTTCTTATCAGTTAAAAGATGTTGATGCTAGTTTCGTAGAAGGTTTAAGCAGAGGGATTGTTGCGTTTAAAATGAATATTACAAAAATTGAAGCGCAGGCCAAGCTAAGTCAAAATCATTCAGTTGAACGACGAAAAAGAGTGATTCAGCATTTAGAAGAGAGTTGTCAGCACGATAATATGCAAGTGGCAGAACTAATGAAGAGAGAGTTGTAATTAAAGGGATAAAATTTAAATTAAAAAAGAGTGATTGTTTTGTTGAATCACTCTTTTTCAGCTAATTAAGATAAAAGCTTTAAGACTAAAGCAGCTCGGAAAATGGTTATAACAAGGAAATAATAATACAAAGTGCGAGGAGTTTAAATTTCTTCAATAACTCGACACGGATTGCCCATTCCTAATGAATTTTCAGGAATTGATTTAGTCACAACGCTTCCAGCGCCAATAACAGAATTTTTACCAATGCTAATGCCAGGCAAAATTATTGCATTTCCACCAATTCAAACGTTATCATCAATAGTTACAGGTTTAGTCAAAGTACGATAAGGTGCCTCGTTTGCCTTATGGTTCGAATTAATTCGTTCAACTGCTTTTAAAGGGTGAGTCGCCGTATAAATTTGTACGCTTGGTGCAATTAGAACATTTTCACCAATGACAATTTTATTAGTATCTAAAAAGACGCAATTAAAGTTGATAAATGTATTTTTTCCAATTGAAATATTTTTACCGTAATCGCAAAAAAACGGCTTTTCAATCCAAACGTTATCGCCAACAAACTCACAAAGATTTTTTAATATACTTGTTTTATCAGCTTCTGGATTGCTACCAGGCATCCATATAATAGCGTGCTTCTTGGGCCATCTTTAGTAACTCAGGGTTTAGCTCTCCTTTATTAGATGAGATATGTATCATTCAATTAATAGTTTATCCACTTTAAAATAAAAAAGCGAAAAGTAATGTTTGCTTTTAAGAAAATAAGCCTTTAGTAATAAATGACTTTTCCTTCAAAGTATTATGAGCTAATCGGTAAAGAGCTTTTCTAACTTACATGTAAGTAGAAGGCTCTTTTTTGTATTTAAAACAAGCTTGAAACCACACATCTAAATTTCTAGAATGACAGAAACATTGTGTTTAGCTCAGGGGTTCAAGTTGTTTGGGAAAAGTTTGCAAACTACTGGGATGTAGAGCAACGACATGATAAAAGGGTTATATGAAGCGCATTTGTCTGTAAAAGATCTATCGATTTCTATCTTGGTTTATGAGAAGCTAGGGTTAGAACTGGCTTGAGCTGTGGGAAGGGAATGACTATCAAACAGTATACCATCCATAACTAAGACACGTAGCATTTGAAGTAAGCTATGGTGGTTTACAGTAGTCTATCCGTCGATGGCTTCGCTCACTTGGAATTGAAGTAGGACCATTTAAAAAGTAGCTTTGTTGAGGTTACTGAAGAGCTGAACAGCGTGGAAAGGAAAATAACAATTAAAGGGTGGACATACAAATATAAATAGAGGAGAACAAGATGCTTATATACGATAAAATCTACGGAGAGTTTGATATAACAGGAGTAGTAGAAGAGCTAATTTTAAGCGAGCCTGTGCAGCGCTTAAAGGAGATTCATCAAGGCGGGGCAAGTTATTTAATTAATAAGGAGTGGAACGTAACAAGATTTGAGCATTCTGTTGGAGTGATGCTCCTCATTAAAAAATTAGGTGGCTCTGTAGAAGAACAAATAGCAGGGCTGCTTCATGACGTATCCCACACGGCTTTTTCACACGTAGTAGATTATGTATTTGATAAAAGCAATGAAGATTATCATGAAGATATTTATGAAACAGTTATTTCTGAATCAAGTCTTCCAAGAATTTTAGCTAAGCATGGATATGATTATCGTGAAATTTTGCTTGATGAAACGAAGTGGACAATACTTGAGCAGTCAGCTCCTGAGCTATGCGCGGATCGCGTTGATTATACGCTACGAGACATGTATTCGTACGGTTATATCTCGCTGGCAGAAACACAGCGCTTCTTACAAGATATTGTGGTCATAAACGGAAAAATACACCTTCAACATATTGAAGTTGCCGAGTGGTTTGTAGAGACTTATTATAAAGAGGTAATTGATTTTTTTATGAATCCGTTAGGTGTTTATGGTGGCGATCGGCTGGCAAAAGTATTAAAGCAGGCTTTAAATAAAAAAATCATTACCAAAGATGATTTTTTAACAACGGATGATCAGTTACTTCACAAAATAAAGGCTTCAAATGATCAAGAAGTAGTAAGTTTGTTAGGACAAATTCATCCAGATGTAGAGGTGGAAGTAAATGAACAAGAGTATGATATCCATCAAAAGAACAAAATTCGACTTATCAATCCATCTATCTGGATAAATAATAAATTTGTATCTGCTTCTGATTTATCTAATTATGTAAAAGAAATGAACGAAGTAGCGTTATTTAAAGCCGAAATCGGTATGTATGTAAAGCTAGTTAAAAGTTAATTTATGTTTTCTAACAAAAAAGGGGCTGTCTAATAAGTCCCTCTAAATAAAACAGGTGGAGAAAAACGCAATGTTTTTCTCCACCTGTTTTTATATATTTTCGATTATTATCTAAAAGTAACTGGCGAATGCCAGCTACTTTTAGTATATTGTGGGCTAATGCCACAATCCCAAATTCCACATGGACTTTATCGAGTCCCCGCAAGGAAAACCTGCGGAACGACCGATTGCCCTTGATGTGACCGAACACACTTTCGACCTCGACCTTACGACGAGCGTAG
>NZ_JBXDLD010000120.1:0-5005 GCF_056820425.1 Priestia sp. KCTC 13724
CGTTGAGTTGTGCGAATACGAGTAATTTCAAGAATGAAGCAATGTACAGCTTCTTTGTATAGTAATGTAGTTGATAGGCTTCCACAAGTTCCTCTAGTTTTGTGGAGGAAATCGGTGAAAGCCATTGTTCAAATGATGTTTTTCGTGTAAACTTATCCATGTGTATGTCCTTTATTTTGGAGTTGGATGGTTTACTACCACCCAACCATTATAAAGGATTTTTTTGTGCATGAATAATATTGCAGAAAATTCAGATTTATAAAGGACTTTGAATTATTTTAATGCGACGCTAGTGATTAATTAATTATATATTAAAGACAGAGAGATGAAGGAAAGCTGAGAATATTTTCTCGGTTTTTTTCATGAGTATGGATGAAAAATGGTATAATTAGGTGAATATCTCGTTTTGGGAGGTGATCGAGAATGGTAAACAGCTGTTTACCTGCTTCTGTTCGTACTCATGCAAAGCCTACAAATGGAAAGGCGATACTTTGCATGGGGATAAACGCTTGATTAAGTCGCCCATTGCTTAGTTCACTTCATTTAATAGGCTTTGCCACCTTATTTATAGTAAAGAATAAGGAGCGAGCAGAAATGAAATATGTGAACGCAACGACTGTTTTACCTACTGAGCTAGTTAAAGAACTTCAGAAATATGTCCAAGGAGAAACTATTTACGTGCCAAGTACAACCCGAAAAGAATGGGGCGCGTGCTCGGGTACCCGAGAATGGACGAAAAAGCGAAACTGTGACATTAAAAAAGCTTTTCAAGAAGGCCGAACAATATATGAACTAGCAGAACAATACTTTTTAGCTGTTGAAACAATTAAAAAAATTGTTTATAAAAAGTAATTATTAAGGCACTCATCAAAAGATGGGTGCCTTAATGTATATCTTTTTTTAGAACTGTTTTTGCCATGTTAGCAAAATGTCCTGAGCATATAATAAGAAGTAGAATAAAAGAAAGGCTTGATTTAATATGGAAGCATTTATTAATCATCATCAATACAATCTTATACGAGAGCAAGTGAAGTTAATCTCTGACAGTTATGCGAAATCTAATAGCCACGATGTAACAAGTGCTATTAAAGCCTTGGCTGCTGAACGAGTATTTAATCAATTTGAAGAGCTAACACCGTTGCAAAAAGATATTTTGTCACCTATTTCAATGCTGTCAGACAGCAAGGAAGCCGAGGTGTTTTTGAATAGCTTAGAATCGGTTATCATTCCTTTTCCACAAATAAGCGAAGCCGGAATTAAAAAGTTATTTAAAAAGGTGAAAAAATTAAAGGTACCGGCTAACATTAAAGAAGAAACGCTTCACTGCTCGTATATTGGGTGGAATGATTACGGTGCCAGTAAAAAGTATCTTATCGTAGAGTATCACGGAAAGTTAATTGGCGTTGCAGGTGAATTTAAGCGTATTCAAGATAAAGGAGTATGTACAATTTGTCATCGTATTTCGGACGTAGGGCTATTTATGAACCAGAAAAAAGCAAGTTCAGACGGTACGTTTATAAAGCGTGGAAACTATATTTGCCAAGATAGTGAATGGTGTAATGATCATCTAACAGATCGAAGCAAGCTAACTGAATTTATTGAGTGGTTATATTAAAAGCGAGGACTTGCTCCTCGCTTTTTACTGACCAATCTTTATCGGAATGTGAATCTTTATTACAATATCGTTATCTACGTTAAAGTGTGTAGAGGTATCAACAATTTCCAATGTAGGGCCAGGAATTGCTTGATGTCCAGATTTGGAAAGCCAATTTTTTTGAATCATCTCGTAAGTTTTATGAAGACTTTCAAACGTACCTTTGTGCTCATATTGTATATATGTATAAGCGGGAAACGTGTGAACATTCATTCCTTTGGGGATGGTGGTTGGATCGTTTACTTCTACACCAGTGATATAAAAGTAGTCATTTTCAAATGGAGGGAGACAAATCCCTGTCATGATATGATCATGCTTTCGATGAGGAATGGTACTATAATTCTGTTCCATTTGCTCCCAAAGAGCCTTTACTATGTCCTCGTCTCTTTTATTGAGCTTAGACCTTTTTTGAGCAACACCAACTACTGAAAATCCTTCTTTATAAACGATTTGACCTTGCATAATCCACCTCGTATGTAATGGGATAAAGTGAAGCTTATCGTGATTTTAACATACAATGAGACAATGGAAAATAGCTAAAAAAAGATGCAATCCTTTATTTTTACATAAAATGTAAGAATTACGTATAGGACATAATG
Organism: Priestia sp. KCTC 13724; assembly: GCF_056820425.1. Classification (NCBI taxonomy): domain Bacteria; kingdom Bacillati; phylum Bacillota; class Bacilli; order Caryophanales; family Bacillaceae; genus Priestia; species Priestia sp. KCTC 13724. The sequence goes on from NZ_JBXDLD010000120.1 coordinate 2,254, forward strand.
ACCTCTCTTATATATTCAATAATATCTCTTCTTCATTGACGAATTGAATGTAAAGGGGTGACCGCCATGATAGGTTTATTTAAAAGCCGAATTCAAATGTCTTCTACTCAAACTACGAGCTCTTTATCAATTCCATTTAACAGTGAAACAACAATTTTAACGCTAGATTTACCTACAAACATTGCTCAGCAGCAAAAAAAGATTGATGGAATTGTAGGGGGGAAGCAAATATCCCACTTGGACTAACAAGCTATGAATATGGTGTGACGATGCGCTTGTATCGGAATAGTCAACAGCTAATGAGCAAAAACTTACGTCAAGGAGCAGCTGCGGTACTAACGCTAGGGTTTATCCAAAATAATACCATCCCTTTTTTGTGGGTAGATCAAAATGCTGTGCAAGAAACCAATACGTATACGGTGACGCTTCGGTTCTTTACTCGGTCAACAAGCGGCGTGAGCATCCAGACTAAGACAAGAAGCCTAAACGTTATCTCGTAGCTTAGCAAAGCTCAAAGTGATAACTAAACCAATAATCGTCTTGGATGTTACGCGTATTAGAAGCAAGGATATGCTCTTTTCCTTCCTCATCTAGTGCTAACCAGTTATAATTAATGTCCATTTTAATAGAGTAAAAATGGCCTTCTTTAAACAAAATAACCGGAGGGTGTACTTCTACATAATCATTTAGTTTTTTAACCACGTCTTGTTTACAACGAATAAGTTCCATGAAATTGTTTCTCCTTTGTGCATATGTATAGCATATTCTTTGCGGTATAGCTTGCACCCTCTTTACAATTAAGAGGAGCAAGGTTATTTTAGCATATTTTAAAAAAGAATTAGAGTGAAAAGGACCGAGACAAATGAATGAACAAATTATCTTTGCTAAAAGACCAGTTGGAATGCCAGAGACAGACACATTTCGATTTGAAAAAATTGCAATGCCAGAAGCAAAAGAAGGAGAGGTAGTTGTTCAAATCCCTTTATTTGTCGAATGAAAGGATTCATTGTGGCTGATTATGCAGAACGCTTTCAAGAGGAGATTAAATAATTAGGTGAATGGGTGCAGCAAGGAAAGATTAAATACCGTGAAAATGTTGTAGAAGGATTTGAAAATGTTCCTGAAGCATTTTTAGGCTTATTCAGTGGCGCAAACCTAGGAAAGCAGCTTGTAAAAGTAGCCGAGTAAAAGCTTATATTAAAAAGAGACTGAGATATAAGTAGTTCAGCCTCTAGTATACCTGAACGGTTGATAGTTCATAACTTTTAATCGTTCAGGTTATTTTGATTGTGAAAACAATGTTGGAAACAAGGTGGAATGGAGCGTAGGACACTCGACTCCTGCGGGAAAGAGAGGGAAAACGGAGATCCCGCAGCGCAGCGAGGAAGCTCAGGTTCCTCCACGAGGAAAGCGAGTGACCGTAGCGCAATGGAACAAACATGTTGAGACATATCAAAGAGATGGGAACAGCTAGTGTTCGTTTTTTAGAAGCCATCATTTTGTTATGTCCCAAACTCTTTCTTTAAAGGACAGATGCGGTTTGCTGTTCCTCTGTATTTTCTTGCTTGTGGTTACGCTCAATAGCCGAGCGTTTATGGTAACGACCAAGTAATCCTGTCATAATAAAAATTGCTAACAGAGAATAAAGCACTTGAATGACCCCAAATACGGCAGTTGCTGACCCAACAATGAAAAGATCTGTAATAAGCATCGTTTTTCCAGGATTCACTCCAAACCTTTTGTCTAAAAAAACGCAAAGCATATTAATGCCGCCGAGTGAAGAGCCGTTTCGAAATAAGATAATAAGCCCAATCCCAATGATGATGCCTGCTGTAATTGCAGAAAGCAGTGGATGAGGCAGTTGCAAGGTAAGCATTCCTACAAGAACATCTGACATAATAGACATTAAGCTAACGCTTATGAAGCTTCGAATTGTAAACTGCAAGCCAATTTGAGTAATAGCCATGAAATAAAACGGTAGGTTAATAATAAAGAAAAGCATGCCAAATGAAATGTTGCTTAATTGTTCAAGTACAATCCCTAATCCTGCTGTCCCGCCGATAACCAGGCTTGAAGCAGTTAAAAATTGAATGCCAGTTGCTACGAAAAGGCATCCAATTGTAATCCATATCCATTGTTTCACCCTGTTCATTTTTAATACCCCTTTGTATATGAATTAATTTTTTTGTATATAAATTCTCTTTTTCTGATATCACAAATCCTATTGTACTACAAAAAAAATTCTTTGTATCTATAATTGTAAGAGAATCTAACACAATTAAAAAAAGTAATATAATTTAAATTAGTTTAATTTTTCTGTTTATTTCTGTAGTTTTAAAATGAATATAAAATGTATATTGAGAAAGTGGAAAAGGCGAGCAGAAATTTGTGAAGAGCGTTTCTTAGTTGTAAAATAAAAGCGTAGTAGATTAGCCAAAAAAAGAAAAGAGGCAGCATGAAGATGAATCATTCCGTTGATGTAAAACAATTAAAGGCAATGAAGCAAACATTAACAAGATTTATGATGGCTTATAAGTTTGCTTTAAATGGATATCAAAGCTTACATCTTATTATTGAGATCCCGGTCTTTATGTCTGATAGGCAAGAAAATGTGTTTATCGAGCTTCAAATCCGATCCATTGCTATGGACTTCTGGGCCAGTCTTGAACATAAAATTTACTATAAATCACTAGTGTTGCATAAATGTTGACGCAATTTTCAGTTTAATGTTTTTTCCTGTTTAGAGCCAAAA
>NZ_JBXDLD010000121.1:0-10828 GCF_056820425.1 Priestia sp. KCTC 13724
CCAACATTGTTTTCACAATCAACAAAAAACCTGAACGATTAAAAGTGAGAAACTCTCAATCGTTCAGGTATGGTAAGGACTGAACTACTTATGTCTCAGTCTCTTACGGTGCCTTATTTCAGCTTGAGGACTGTTTATGTAGTTTCGTTCTGAAGTAAAAAATGCTGTATTTCTTCAATGGTGAGACCGAGATCTTTTGCGTGCTGCATGAGTGAAATCCATTCTTGTACATCTTCTTCTGCTTTTACTGTTATTTGATTTTTCATTACTTTAATATCCCCCTCGACCCATCCCAGGGAGCTCAGCCATCATAGTGCCGTTGCACCTTAGATCTGTAGCTTTGCGTCGCTTTCTTTCGAAAGATTTGCCTTTTTCTGAAGAGAATTATTTTTAGTAGTATTAAAAGTATATGCTAAACAAAATGAAAAAGATGTCGAAAAGTGTTGTTTATCTTTAAAAAATTATCGGATTTATATGAATATATACTTATTAAATGTGAAGTAATTGAGTTTTATGGAGGACAAATAGGCTAGATGAACGAAAATATATAGTCTAATAGAAACGCGCTGCTATATAATAATGTAGCGTACGCTAACCTTAATGAAAATGGAGTCGTGGCTCATGCATAGTGAACTACTCAAATATGTAGTGATTGTTGGAAGTTCGGGTGTCCTTAGTTTATCTTTAAGTTTATACGGTGCGTTTAAAATTCGAGACAGTCCTCGGGTTAAGCACTATGTCATATTAACCTTTCTGTCATCTGTTTTTGCTTTTGGATACATGTTTGAAATGATGAGTACATCGATTGAAGAAGTTAAGTTTTGGCTAAGCGTAGAGTATCTTCCTCTGCCATTTATCCCAGCATTCATCGTATTAATGTGCTTTAACTACGTTGGGAAAAAGATTTATCCAGCTTTTTATTATCTTCTATTTACTGTTCCAATTATTACAATTTTCACCCACAATACAAATAATTGGCACGATATGTACTATAAAAAAATAGGGTTTCGAAACGATACGCCATTTCCCGTGGCTGATTTAGTAGCAGGTCCGTTTCATTACCTCCATTCATTTTATTTGTTTGTCTGCATTATGCTGAGTATCATTGTGCTATTGATGGAGCTTCGGAAATCAGTTTTTCAATTTCAAATGCAGATTCTATTAATGGTATCTGGTTTATTAACGCCGATTATTGCTAGCTACTTTTACTTAAATAAGCTCAGCCCATATGGAATTGATTTAGTCCCTGTTTCCATTGGGTTAACCTGCTTGTTTCACGGGCTGTCCATCTTCATGTTCCGGTCGTTTAATGTGGTGCCCATCGCTCGTGATACGGTCTTTGAAACGATGCAAGAAGGCGTCATTGTGCTAAATCAAAAGGGCATAGTGGTAGACTTTAATAACGCCGTTCGTCAAGTTATTCCCATGCTGCATCACAGAATGGTTGGTGAACATATCCTATCCATTGTGAAAGAAAATAAAGCACTAGTAACTATTATTCAAGAAAGGAAAGAATGTGATTATCGTCACGAAGCTGGAGTCATTCAGCATTTTCACGTTCGATTTTCTGAAGTATACAACACGAGTCAAGTATACGTAGGCCAAATGATTACGTTCAGTGATGTAACAGAACGAGTCAATATGCAGGAAGATCTTCGCAAGCTTGCAAGCATCGATGGTTTAACAGGAGTGTATAATCGAACGTTCTTTGTTCGACAAGCAGAAGAAATGTTCATATCGCTCATGAAACGCGGCGGGGTAGCCGGAATTATTATGTTTGACATTGACTACTTCAAAACAGTCAATGATACGTACGGGCATGAAATGGGAGACGCCGTGTTAAGAAAAATCAGTGAAGTTGTTCAGAAAAACGTACGACCAGCCGATATCATTGGACGCTACGGAGGGGAAGAGTTTATTGTTTACCTTCCAGCAACTGCTCTTTATGAGGCTCATAGCCTAGCAGCTCAACTTAGGGAAGCTATTCAGAACACAGCCGTTGAAGCTGATGGAGTGAAAATTCGTGTAACGGCAAGTTTTGGTGTTGCTGCTCTTGATATACAACTAGGAAACGCAGCGTGTACGTTAGATGAATTTGTGCGCAAGGCAGATCAAGCGCTATACACTGCAAAACGAAACGGTCGAAATCGTGTGGAGGTTTGATTCTAATTATAAAAGGTTGTTTTAGGTGAATTTTTAAGGTAAAATAGACTTTAAATACGAACAATTAAACACAAAGAAATTTTATTTTTCGTATATCCTTAATGATATGGTTTAAGGGCAATACATAGAAACCACAAATTTCTTACTGCGAAAAATATGCTTCTTTAGCATATTTTTCGCAGTTTTTAGTGTACCTAGGGGGATGAAAAAGTGATGAAAAAGAAAGTATATTTTAACCATGATGCAGGAATTGATGATTTAGTATCTTTATTTTTACTGCTCCAAATGGATGATGTGGAGCTAACGGGTGTATCGGTTATCCCAGCGGACGGCTATCTCGAGCCTGGTATTAGCGCAAGTAGAAAAATCATCGATCGCTTCAGCAACCAGCGAGTTGAAGTCGCGCGTTCGACGTCAAGAGGAATGTATCCATTTCCAAAAGAATGGCGCATGCATACGTTTTTTGTTGACGCGCTTCCGATTTTAAATGAGTCAGGTCAAATGAAAGCGCCGGTCAGCAATCAGCCTGCTCATCGTCATTTAATTGAAAAAGTGCGCGCAGAACAAGAAAAAACAACGCTCCTATTTACAGGCCCACTGACAGACCTTTCCAGAGCGCTTGATGAAGCACCTGATATTGAAGAGAAAATTGAAAAGTTAGTGTGGATGGGCGGAACATTCCAAGAAATAGGAAACGTTCAAGAGCCTGAGCACGACGGAACGGCGGAGTGGAATGCATTTTGGGATCCTGAAGCCGTAGCTCGCGTGTGGAAAAGCGGCTTAACGATTGAAATGGTGGCTCTTGAAAGTACCAATCAAGTACCATTAACGATTTCAGTTCGCAACTATTGGGCATCCCTTCGCCGCTATACGGGAGTGGATTTCGTGGGTCAGTGCTTCGCTGCGTGCCCACCACTTGAACATTTTGAAACCAATTCCACGTACTATTTGTGGGATGTGTTAACAACCGCTTCCGTTGGTAAGCCAGATCTTGTGAAGATGAAAACAGTTTGCAGCGAGGTAGAAACGAAAGTTCCAAGCCAAGGAAGAACGTATGAAACAGTAGGGGGAAGACGGGTTCATGTCGTGTATGACGTTGATTCAGAAGCGTTTTTCCACTACATAACAGAGCTGTCTAAAAAGCAATAAATACATGCAAGATTGAGAAGTCCAAGCCGTCTGGTTTGGGCTTTTTCTTATATGCACAAGCCTATCAACCTAAAAGATGTTCGTGTAAAAGCAAAAGTTTACTTTGGATTTTTTAGGAGCATTTTTTTTATCGGTACATATGATGAGAGTATCAACAAGAGGAGGTGAGACAATATGTACGGTTACGGAAACTGCGGTTACGGTTGTGGTGGCTACGGCGGCGGAAGCGGCTTCGCTTTAATCATCGTCCTTTTCATTCTATTAGTTATTATCGGTTGCGCTTGTTGGGGATACAAAGGCGATTGCTAATAGCAAGTAAATGATTAGTACTTCAACAGTTAAGAGTATGCTCCTCTTCATTCTCCTATTGTAAAGGCCTTAAAGAAGCTAGCGCACCGCTAGCTTTTTTCCTGTTTGAATAAGCTGTTTTTTTTCTTTTTTAATCGTACACCGCAGCTGCATAATAACGTATGTTTTAATTGTTTGATTTCAGTCATACATACAGGGCACTGTTTGGCCATTGTTTTTTCATCCTTTCTAAAGCTGAAAATGACTGCCCACGCCAATTTGACGTGGGCAGTAGAGAAATAGATTAATTGAGAAATGAAAATAATAGTTGAGAATAGATAATCTGAATTTTCCTATTTACTTTTTTAAGTTAAAAGCTCTAATGCCTTTCATGAACTACCAGTCGCTTACGCTTTTAGGTTAGGGACTTCAAGCCCTAAGCCCCTTGCCACGCCCAAGCCGTATTCTGGGTCAGCTTTGTAGAAGTGAGCGATTTGACGAAGCTTAATTTCGTCTTTTTCAACGGGCTTCATCGCTTCTACGATGTTGTTTACTAAGCGTTCACGCTCTTCTGTTGACATTAAACGGTACAAGTCACCAGCTTGCGTGTAGTGGTCATTATGGTCATACGGTGCATTTTCTGCTACGCCGCTAACAGGGAAAGCTGTTTGCTTATGCTCAGGCGTTTCAGTTGGACCACCATAGCTGTTTGGCTCGTAGTAAACTGATCCACCACCGTTGCCATCAAAGCGCATTTGTCCATCACGCTGATAGTGGTGAACGTCTGATTTTGGACGGTTGATTGGCAGGTGATTATGGTTTACACCTACGCGGTAACGATGCGCATCTGCATAAGCAAATAGACGCCCTTGAAGCATTTTATCTGGAGATGCCTCGATACCAGGAACGAATGCGCCAGGTGAGAACGCTGCTTGTTCAACTTCTGCAAAATAATTTTCTGGGTTGCGATTCAACACCATGCGACCAACTTCAATTAATGGATAGTCTTTTTGAGACCATACTTTTGTTACGTCGAACGGATCGAAGCGGTATGTATCCGCATCTTCAACAGGTATGATTTGTACATATAGCTTCCAAGCAGGGAAGTCGCCTTTTTCAATCGCATTAAATAAATCTTCTGTATGATAATCTGGATTTTCACCAGCCAATTTTGCCGCAAGATCTGTTGGCAAGTTTTTCACACCTTGCTCTGTCTTGAAGTGATATTTCACCCAAACAGCTTCTCCTTCTTTATTTACCCATTTAAATGTATGGCTACCGAACCCATGCATGTGACGGAATGTTGCAGGGATTCCGCGGTCGGACATAAGGATTGTTACTTGATGAAGAGACTCAGGTGATAAAGACCAGAAGTCCCAAACTGCATTAGGATTTTTTAAATGCGTTTGTGGGTCTCTTTTTTGGGTATGAATAAAATCAGGGAACTTAATTGCGTCACGGATGAAAAATACCGGCGTGTTGTTACCAACTAAGTCGTAGTTTCCTTCTTCGGTATAAAACTTTACTGCAAAGCCGCGTGGGTCACGAACCGTGTCAGCTGAGCCACTTTCGCCAGCTACTGTTGAGAAGCGAATGAACATGGGTGTACGTTTTCCAACTTCAGATAAGAAGTCTGCTTTTGTATAAGCTGAAACGTCGTTTGTTACTTCGAAATAACCGTGTGCACCAGCACCTTTGGCATGAACAACACGCTCTGGTACGCGTTCGCGATTAAAGTGAGCTAGTTTTTCTAATAGATGAACGTCTTGAATTAACGTAGGGCCACGGTATCCCGCTGTCATCGAGTTTTGGTTATCACCAACAGGAGCACCCCAGCTAGTCGTCAATTTTTTGTTATTTTCAGTCATAAGATCACCTCGTAAAGTTTTAGTTGATAGTTTGATAATACCATATATCAAATAAAAATCAATATTTTTTTATAATAATTATAAATAACTGAAATTTTGCAATGTGTTTCCTATTTTCATAGGTATGGGCAAAGAGGGAAAAACATTAACAAAAAAAACGCCCTATCAAAAGATAGAGCATTTTTTTATTAGCCGCGGATTTGGCTAGCGATTTGGTTGTCTGTGTCTTCAAGAACGTTCGCAGAGTCGTCAAGTTGCTTAGCGATTTTGTTAAGCAGGTTTGACATTTCAACGAATGATGGTTTTAATTCTTCGTATTGAGCGATGAATGCTTGGCTAGAAGAACCTTCCCACATATCTTGTAATTGGTTTCTCATAGTGTCAAGGCGACCTACTAGATCTTGTACTTGACCACTTTCGTTATTGTAGCGAGCTGCCATTTCACGAAGTTCAGCAGGCGTTACGCGAATGATTCCTGACATGGAAAAACATCTCCTTTAATATGTATTTTCATTTACTATTTTAAAAAAAAATTCCAGTAACAGTCAAAAGAAATTTGAAAAAATTAGCAAAAACGAATCAATAGTTCTAGATAATAGAAGTTTTTATGCTTATAAAGAATGATTAAACCTGGGTGTTTTGGTCTTTATTCCCACCGGTAAAGTAGGTCTAATGATTCTTAGATTGGAAGAAGTGTGTGCAGGAAGTAAGGGAGAACGCACGCAACGGGTCATGATTTTCACTCCGGCTTGCTCGCTTTCCGCAGGGCTCGGCCTGAGCTTCCTCGTAAACTGCGGGATCTCAGAACACTCGCTAGTCCTGCAGGAGTCTCGCATCCTCCGTTTCAATCATGGGCTATCTGGAATAGAAGGGAAAACAATTACTTCTATGTATTGTTTGAGTGTGGAAGAGGGGAGAACGCACGCAACGGGTCATGATTTTCACTCCGGCTTGCTCGCTTTCCATGGGACTCGCGTTAAGCTAACCTCGTATGGGTCTCACACCTTTTTGCTCTTTGTTTTTGAAAGAGGAAAGAGGGTGCACAATATTCCATACTTGCCTTTTTAACTAGAGGTTTGACTACATCTTATTAAAAGAAGCAAAGCCCACACAAAAAGTTTGTTACAATAACGGCAGAGTATATTTGTGTGCAGTGGAGAGAACAAGAAAGGGTTTTAGAAAACGTTTTCTTTGCTGTGGTTATAGCGTATTGTAGAGATAAGGAGGAACACAACATGGTTTTAGATGAACGAAGCGCAGCGCTGTTGCAGAACTTGCAGCAGGTAAAAAGCTTAACGATGGCAGAACTTGAAGAAAAGACCAGTCTGACAAGAAGACAAGTTCAGTATGGGATGAAAAAAGCAAATGATTGGTTAGAAGCGCACGGCTATGAACCTATTCAGTTTGATCGAAAAGTAGGGTACTACTTGATTGCTAGTCTTCCAGTGAAAGATTTACAGGCAAAACTGACAAAGCAAAGCTACGTGTTTTCAGAGAGTGATCGTGAACAAGTTTTCTACCTAATGCTGCTTCTTAGTGAGGAAGAACTGTCCGTTTATCATTTTCAAAGTGCGGTAGGCGTTTCGCGAAATACCGTGTTGAAGGACCTTCAAAAATTAAAAAAGAAAGCCAAGAGCTATGGTCTAGATATTCACTATTCAAAAGTGAAAGGATATGTCATAAAAGGCGAGCATGAGTCGAAGCTTTATCTCCTTGAGCAAATCATTCATGAGCTTTTGCAAAACGGCAGCAGTCAGCCGGTTGTTACGTGCATTTGGGGAACGAAGCAAGCTCAGCTTAAACATATTCAAAGTGAGCTTGAAGGAGCGGAACATCAGCTTGGCGTGTCTTTTACAGATGAAAGGCTAGAGGAGCTATCGTTTTTATTTTTAGCACTAGACCAATTAATTTGTAAGGGTGACACCTTGCCATACCAAGAGAGTTGGCAATCTTTAATTGAAACAAATGAGTACAAGGTAGTCGAAGCATTAACAAATAGCCAGGTGTTCTCACCGGCTTGGAGCAAGGATGACAAGCTGTATGCAACGCTTCATTTACTTGGAATGAACCGAACAAAAGACGTTTCTCCTTTTCAAGAAAATGAACTGATTGAAACCTGCTTGCTTTCGGTTATTGATGAATTTGAGCGCTTGTCTTGTATTGAACTGCAGGATAAAAAAGAGCTGTACCAGCAGTTATTTGTTCACTTTAAGCCTGCGTATTATCGCATGAAGTATCAGCTTACGCCTGCTCATACGATGGTTGAGCGAATTAAGAACGTGTATCCAGAGCTATATCACTTAACGAATAAATCGCTTTGGCCGATGAGGAAAGAACTTGACTGCCCGATACCTGAAAGCGAAGTTGCTTATTTTACCGTTTATTTTGGCGGGTGGTTAAGAAGACAAGGAACAACATTAGATGGTAGAAAGCGAGCAATCGTCGTTTGTCCAAACGGCGTAGGAATTAGTAATATCCTTATTTATACACTGCGCGAACTTTTTCCAGATCTTTTATTTTTGGACGCTTTGTCTGTTCGCGAGATGTCGACGTATTCATTAAGCTATGATCTTATCTTTTCAACCGTTCACTTACGAACGAACGCACTGCTGTTTGTCGTTCCACCGATTTTAGGCGTAGAGGATAAAGAAAAATTAAAGCAGCACGTCATGCAGGAACTGTACGGCTATACTTCCAATCATGTGGACTTAGAAGCGGTTATGAAGGTCATTGAAAGCTACGCGACAATTCATCAGCGTAAAGAGCTGCAGAGCTCGCTTCAGTGGCAGCTGCAGACGCACATGCAAAAAACAACGAAGTATTCATTAGAGGAGGTGGAAAAGCCTGTGCTTAAGGAATTATTGACGGCTGAAACGATTCAGCTGAAGCCAAGCGTTTCAAGTTGGCAAGAAAGTATTGAAGAAGCAGCCGCACCGCTTTTGAAGATTGGTGCCATTGAAAAAAGCTACGTGGAAGCTATGATTACTTCTATAGAAGAAACAGGACCTTATGTCGTTATTACGCCAAGGGTTGCGATTCCACATGCTCGTCCTGAACACGGAGTTCGCTCACTGTCTATGAGCTTATTAAAGTTAGATGAGCCAGTGGATTTTGGAGGAAACAAGCCGGTTCAAATTATCATTGTGCTGGCCGCAACGGATAATGAGTCACATTTAAAAGCGCTCGTTCAGCTGACGCAGCTTTTAGGTGAACCAAGTAATATTGAAGATATCATTGCTAGCTCAAGCGTTGAACATATTTTAACTTATATTAACCAATATTCAGAGGAGGAAATGTAAATGAAAATCATGGTTGTATGCGGAAATGGATTAGGAAGCAGCTTTATTATGGAGATGAACGTAAAGAAAGCGTTAACAGAGATGGGGAAAACAGCAGAGGTGGACCACACGGATTTAGCATCAGCAAAAACGGAAAAGGCCGATGTATTCATCGGAGCTGCTGATATTGTCGGTCAATTAAACGACGGTACGCGTCAAATCGTGACGTTGGAAAATATGATGAGCATTCCAGAAATCAAATCAAAGCTAGAGCCAACCGTTTCATAATTCCTGATCAATAAGGGGGTCAGACTATGTTAGACATTATTATGAAAGACATCTTGGGAACACCGTCCATTCTCGTTGGTTTGTTTGCGCTTGTTGGTTTACTTCTTCAGCGCAAGCAAACCGCGGACGTTGTGTCCGGTACGTTAAAAACCGTTATGGGCTTTATCATTATCGGAGCGGGAGCAACCGTGTTAACGGGATCGCTTGATATTTTCAGCAATATGTTTGATAAAGCTTTTAACGTGGCAGGCGTTATTCCAAATAACGAAGCGATTGTCGCGGCTGCTCAAAGTAAATTCGGCACATCCACCGCTTTAATTATGGTGTTTGGGATGATTGCTAATATTCTATTAGCAAAGTTCACTCGTTTCAAATATATTTTCTTAACCGGACATCACACGCTGTTCATGGCTTGCTTAATTGCAGCCACATTATCGATTGGTGGACTTCAAGGAGTTCCACTCGTGCTGATTGGATCCATACTTTTAGGTTTATGTATGGTATTATTCCCAGCTATCCTTCAGCCGTATGTGCGTCAAATTACGGGAAGTGACGATTTTGCCATCGGACACTTTGGAACAATCGGTTACTTCGTATCGGCGAAAGTCGGAAAATTAGTCGGGAACAAAGAAAGAACAACGGAACAAATCAAAGTCCCTCAATCTTTAGGTTTTTTGCGAGATACGTCTGTTGCGGTTTCACTGACGATGACGATTTTCTTCTTAGTTGTGGCACTGTTTGCCGGACAAGAGTACATTGAATCTACTTTATCCGGCGGATCAAACTTTATTGTGTTTTCATTCATTCAAGCTATTACGTTTGCAGCAGGTGTGTACATCATTTTAGCCGGAGTTCGCATGCTGATTGCTGAAATCGTTCCGGCGTTTAAAGGGATTGCGGATAAGGTTGCGCCTGACACGAAGCCAGCGCTTGACTGTCCAACGGTCTTTCCATTCGCACCAAATGCAGCGATCATTGGGTTTTTATTCAGTTTTATTGCAGGGTTATTATCCATGTTCTTCTTACCTCTACTAGGTTTAAAAGTCATCGTACCAGGTCTCGTGCCGCACTTTTTCACAGGTGCAGCAGCCGGTGTATTCGGGAATGCAACGGGTGGTCGTAGAGGGGCGATGGCAGGAGCGTTCTGTAACGGTTTAATCATCAGCTTCATTCCAGCTCTTCTATTAGTATTTATGGGAGACGTTGGATTTGAAGGAACAACCTTTGGTGACTCTGACTTTGGTGTCGTTGGAATCCTGATTTTAATGATTATGAAACTATTGGGATTATCTTAACTAAAAAAAGAGACTGAGACATAAGTAGTTCAGTCTCTACTATACCTGAACGATTGAGAGTTCATAACTTTTAATCATTCAGGTTTTTTGTTGATTGTGAAAACAATGTTGGAAACAGGGTGGAATGGAGCGTAGGACACTCGACTCCTGCGGGAAAAAGAGGGAAAACTGAGATCCCGCAGCGCAGCGAGGAAGCTCAGGTTCCTCCCCGCGGAAAGCGAGTGGCCGTAGCGCAATGGAACGAACGTGTTGAGACAAATCAAAGAGATGGGAACAGCTAGTGTTCGTCTTTTAAGATTAAAAAGTTGTTGGCCTGGATGTGATTGTTAAAAATAGAAAATTAATGGTTAAAAGTTAGAGAAACCTACCGATATAAAGAACTGTGGATAAATGATGGGTATTTTTTCATGATTCTTTTTACTTGTTTTATCACTAGTGTTGCATTAAAATAATTCAACGCTTTATAAAAATCTAAATTTTCAGTAATTTTATCTTTGCA
>NZ_JBXDLD010000122.1:0-1643 GCF_056820425.1 Priestia sp. KCTC 13724
AAACTCTCACGTACGGTACGGAGTGGGGGAAAAGATGGAGATAACCTCAAAATCTTACCTATCACTAAAGGATGTATACCGTATTGTTAATCAAGTAAACGGAAAATGGGAAGGCGATTATATTGCCATGCAGAATGAGCAGCCAAACGATGAGCATCATTTGAAGATGTTTCATCCGGTTTATACTCATGTAAGTAAGTTTGTCACAGATTTTCATGCCCGTAAGATTCATAAGCAAATTTTTGAATCTGGTAAACTCATCTACAAACAGCCGTCAGTCGAAGAGATGCGCGCATATTGCTTACAAAACCTTAATCATTTGTGGGATGACTATAAAATGATTGCTAAATCGAACGAAGAAGTGCTGCGACCAACCGAATACCCTGTGGACCTTAGCACAAATTGTTGGAATAATAAGATGGATAAAATCAATGAAGCGCGCTCTAGAGCGTCTCAGCTATTAACTCATGTATAACAATTAGAGGTAGGGAGAGGACCATATGACGAAGCAACAGTACATCATTGACGAAATGAAAGTAAAGCCAGTTATTGACCCTAAAGAAGAAATTCGTAGAAGTGTCGACTTTTTAAAAGAATATATGAAGAAGCACTCGTTTTTACGTTCATTTGTACTAGGCATTTCAGGAGGCCAAGATTCTACGTTAACAGGTAAGCTTGCCCAAATGGCTATAGAAGAATTAAATGAAGAAGCAGGCGAAGGAACATATCAGTTTATCGCTGTGCGTCTACCGTATGGTGTACAAGCTGATGAACAAGACTGTCAAGACGCTCTAGCCTTCATTCAACCAAGTCGTTCGGTTGCTGTTAACATTAAGCCTGCTGTAGATGCAATGATTGCGGCAGTCGAAGAAGCAACGGGAGAAATTGTTTCTGACTTTAACAAAGGAAACGTAAAAGCACGTGAACGTATGATTGCACAGTATAGCATTGCTGGCATGCATCAAGGAGTTGTGCTTGGTACGGATCATTCTGCAGAGGCAGTGACTGGATTCTTTACGAAATTTGGAGATGGTGGCGCAGATTTAGTGCCGATTTTCCGTCTTAATAAGCGCCAAGGCAAACAGCTGTTAAAAGAATTAGGTTGCCCTGAACATTTATATTTAAAACAACCGACAGCTGATTTAGAAGAAGATCGTCCACAGCTGCCAGATGAAGAAGCATTAGGAGTTACATATAATCAAATTGATGACTATTTAGAAGGTAAAGAAGTTGGGGAGGAAGCAAGTAGGAAAATTGAGAGTCATTTCGTTAAAACAGCTCATAAACGCAGCCTGCCTATTTCAGTATTCGACGATTTCTGGAAATAATTTTTAAAAAGTCCGCTATGTGTATAGATGTACGCGTAGCGGACTTTTTTCAGGAAGATTTTCATTGTTTTTTTAAAGGTGAAAAAAGAAATTTGTAGAATAATAGTGTATTAGTGACTAATGTGCCTATCAATGACTGCGCACATATCTACCTGGGAATCGTTATATAAGTTTTACTTAATAATCCGGCATATGAACACCGGCTATTCTTTTTAAAATTTGCTCAGATGCCCCCTCCAAAAAAGTTAGAAAAGAAGAAACAGACTCTTGAATAGCTGCTTTGTTAGGATGGAATCGATTTTGGATGACGGTTTC
>NZ_JBXDLD010000123.1:0-14801 GCF_056820425.1 Priestia sp. KCTC 13724
TTCGTTTTTCTTTATAAAAGGAAAAATAAGAAAACAGAAAATTCGGTTAAAATTTATGCGACGCTAGTGAGAACTACTTTTTAGTTAATAGCTCTCCGTAATTTTTAATTTTCTCCCCTACCGTACACTCATTAATACAAAACGATTGGGCATACGTTTTTCCGCGCTCTTTATTAAACGTTTTTTTAACAAAGCAGTCATTGCAATAGTAATCTAAAAGCTCTGTTACCTCTTCTAATACTTGCTTTCTTTCCATGCTGCATCTCTCCATTTCAATTAGTACCTATATTCGTTTTCGGCTAGCTATCGTAACTCCTTGTAAGGCTTGTGTTGCAAGCTGATCTGCTTCTTCATTATCTTTGCGTGAAATCGGTTCATAAATTGGTTTAATTCCTAATTCTTGTAGCTTATCTTCAATGCGATCTAAATATTTATTAAAGGTTTCTTCAAAGCAAGGCCATTCACCTGCTAGCTGATTTAATACAACTTGCGAATCTCCTTTAAACGTCACTTGGATGTGATGAACTCCCATTTCTTCTAGCTGCTGTACCGCAAAATAAAAAGCCGCGTATTCCGATTCATTATTCGATTCAATCTGTTCAAGCTGCGTGTTAACTCGAATCCGCTGAGGAAATCCATTTTGTGTAAAGTAAATAACAGCACCGAGACCTGCGACCTGCATGTCGTGGTGAAAGCCCCCATCAAAATATACCGTGATGTCATGAGGTTCCGTTTGAATTTCTTCAAATAACTTTTTGGCTTCTTTTACAGTCCAACGTTGTCCATCTTCACTAATCAAATAAATTTCCTTTGCGCGTCCAGTTCGTTCCAAATCCCCTATAATGATAAACGCTTCGTTTGCATCTGTGAAATCAGAGTAAAACGTCAGTTGCTTTTGTTTGGATGATTTATAGTGCCATTCAATTTGAAATTTCATCTTTCCAGTTCCTTTCATCGGCAATTTTTAAATACCGCACGTAAACTTTTCTACTTTTTTGTATTTTATCACTCATCCTGTCTTTTCATGACAATTATTATCGTGATTTTACTGTAGTTAGCATTAAATTTTTTTATGGTACAATAGAGTTAATTTAATTGCAACTTATCTGACTGACTACGCTATATAATGGAGTGATAACAATGATAGAAGTATATATCGACGGCGCCTCTGCAGGAAATCCTGGGCCATCTGGTGCTGGAATTATTATAAAAGGTAACGGGGAGCACCACCGCTACTCTATTCCCTTACAAGTGATGAGTAATCATGAAGCTGAATTCTACGCCTTAATAAAAGCTTTAGAACTTTGTTTAGAAAAACAGTATACGATGGTTTCTTTTCGAACAGATTCGCAAATTGTAGATGCGGCTATGAACAGAGAATATGTAAAAAATAAAGCTTTTCTTCCTCTCCTCGAAAAAGCCCTAACGCTCTCCAAACAAATAGATTTATTTTTTATTAAGTGGGTTCCAAGCAGCGAGAATAGCGGAGCTGATCAGCTTGCTAGAGAAGCTATTCATCAAAAAGAAGCAGGACTATAAGCTCCTGCTTCAAATCATTCCGGTCTGTTTTAATACTTGCATTGCCTGTTTTCTCGTCTTCACCTTTTGTGCGGCAAGTTGCTCTAGCAGCGCAACAAAAAAGCTACCATCGAATTCCTTTTGCATTTTTAAGGTCCATTCAATGGAGAAAATAACCATTTCATCCGGCATTTTTGTATATTGCTGACCAAATGCAATAAAGCCCTTTGCATCTTCTTTTAAAGAAAAGCCTTTTTCCTCAAGATAAAGAAGGTATTCTTCTAAGGAGTTTACCATTTTTGTCACGATCCGATTCCATCCTTTATAAAGGTTCCTTCTTTATCTTAGCGTATTTATAAAAATTTGACCATTATTTTTCACCAAACAAATAGCCAACTAATCCTATGGTTACACCTAGGAGAGCACCTGCAAGTACTTCTGCCGGCTGATGCCCTAGCATCTCTTTTAGCTTTTGTTCAGTTAAGTCATGAAAGCCTTTATCAGGAAGCCCGGCTAACTTTTCAATTTCTTCATCTAACGTATTTACCTTAATGGTAATTTCACCAGTTTGTCTACGAATCCCTTGTGCATCATACATAACAATGATTCCAAACACGGTTGCAATCCCAAATTCAATGCTAGAAACGCCTTTGGTTAAACCTACATAGGCAGCCAAAGAAGAGACCCCGGCAGAGTGAGAGCTAGGCATTCCCCCCGATGCTCCAATCATTGATACGTCCCATACACCTGTTTGATATTTTTTAATGGGAATTTTTAATGCTTGTGCCAACAATATTGAAGAAAGTGACAAGCCAATACCTTTGTTCAACATGCTCACCTCTTTTACTATTGTGTAAAAAAGAAAATGCCGGAAACATTCACTCGCATCATGAATGTTTCTGGCATTTTCGACGCTCACTATGACTTAGTGATTGTTTTTCTTAGAAGCTTTCTTTTGTGCTTTATTATTCATCTTTGCTGATTCTACTTCAGCATAAGAACCAAATTCTTGGTTATATTGGTTTTTTTTAGAAATTTTAGAAGCTTTAAGCTTTTGGTTAGAAGAATTGTTTTGATTTTGTTGTACATTAAATTCAGATGCAAATTCTTCAGCATGTGCACCGTTTGCTTTTTTAGCAGCTTTCGCTTTTTGAGCTTGGTTAGCTTTGAACTCAGAAGCAAACTCTGTGTTATGTTTTTGTTTTGCATTGTTATTACGTTGTGCATTTGCATTACCTGATTTTGTACGTCCCATTACAACCTCCTCCTTTGTTTGTACCTCGTTGGTACATTCATTAGTATGGATTTGTTTTGAAATCAAACACTGCGAAAAATAAGGTAACACCGGGAGCTAATGGGCAATTTCCCTCTTGTTTTCAATTCAATAAACAAGCGAAAGCCGCCATTAGAAGGCGGCTTTCATTTGTTTAATTATTTAAGCGTTGAACGTATTCTTCGACCATTTCTTTCGTTACAAATTGACGTGGTGGTACAATTCCATTATTTTTTGCAAGCTCATTAATTTGAGCCGTCACAGCGTTAATCGTATCCGTTGAAAATTCTTGGCCTTCTTTACATAAAAGCACCGTTGCTTCAATTGCTTGCTCACGCATTGTATCTAGTCTGACAAATGCTTTAACAAGTTCATGCTGTTTCTTTGAATGTTCTGATATTGCTTTGTGTACGCTCATTTTTGTTCCTCCATTATGTAAGCTGTTGTGCTAAGAATAGGTTAATGTCTTCGAGGCTAGCGTCTTTATCCGGCAAATTAACAAGTTCGTTTTTAAAATGAGGGAGCTTTTTTTCAAGCAAAGCTTTTATTTCCTTTATCTCACTACTTGTTATGTGTACGACTTGTTTTTTAGCACCGCTAAGCTTTGTAATCACCTGCGCTAAAGGATCGGCTTTAAAGCCGTTAACAAGCTTAAAAAACGACGTAGGCGGTAATTCCCTCCCCTGAATTAAAACGGTTAATGCCATGTATGCCCTAGCCATATGAAGAACAACTTTTATATCCTCTATTGTAACAGAAGATGTCAGATTTCTTTTACTATTTTGATGCAAAAGTTTAAAATAATGAAACCCTAGCGCTTTTAGCGAATACTGTTCCTTCATCATAAAACAAATCTTTTCACGAAACCCTTTCACATTACGATAGCAAACCGATGAGTGTATCCATTCATAAAGAGAAGGATTCGATTTTGTAAAGAGATGCAGTGCTTTATAAACGTCCCACCCTTGAAGATCATAGTTTTTATCTATGCTTGTAATAACGTCTTTAGGTCGATGTAACTCAAGGTAGCGTGCGGACTCATATTTATAAATAAATCGTACATCATAATCACTAGAAGGCGTATGTAATTCATACGCCCGGCTTCCTGCTTCACACGCAAACAAAATCGTGATATCATGCTTTTTCTCAATTGAATCCAACAGTTCTTCGATATTATCGTTCATCTTATGTCCTTTCATTTTGATGAGCTACGACGATGACATTTAGCGTATCAATTGTATGATTTAGCGCTTCAATTGGAAAATCTGCATTAACCGCTGTTTGAAGCTGCTTATAATAATCATACCATTCTTCTAAAAGCGTCGGTTTATACGTTAAAACAAACATGTGAATTTGTTCATTGTAATGATTTTGTAGCTTTATTTGCTCACTGCATACATAATCATCAAGCAGCGGCTCAATTTTAGCTTTTAATCCTTCATGCATTTTAGCTTTTTCATTTTTCTCAAAAAAGCTTTTGCTGTTTTTATAAAGAGCCAAATCCTTCTGGAATAGTTCAAGGTTTTCAAACGAACAGGGACTAACCAGCGTGCTGCCGCTTTCCACATTAATGTCCGGAAGAGCAGGGTGGAATGTTGGTTCGTAGCGCTGCAGCTGCCTCATATTCGTTTGATTCCACTCTTTTGTTAAGCGTTGAATAAATGTTTCTAAACGCAGCGTTGTGGCTTGAATTTCTTGGGTGACATCAAATGCAACTGCTTGTAAAAGCTGGTCAAGACATGCAGCCAACTGTTCTTTCTTATTTCCTTTATCGTCTCTAAGCGTTGCCGGGTTAAACGATTCCTTAAAGAAATCATCATAGCGTTGCAAGACACGCTTTTTCACATAGAAGAGAAGCTCATTGCTTTCCCTTTCGAGCTGCTGCTCTTCATACGTAAATGTCATTTCTGAAACCTTAGCAGAAATTTGTTGATCCTTAATATGAAGAGATTGCAAATAGCGCTGCTTTTCAACCGCAGACTTTGTTTGAACATCTTTAATTTCATTCGTGACGGCAAGTGCTTGATTAAGCTCTTCGTATACAGACGCAACTGCTAGCTGAGTTAGCTCATCTGTAATGAAGTGATAAAATGGTTTTTGGAAAGCCTTAAACATTTTATCTTCTCGATTTGCTAGCGCCTGCAAGCTTGAAATTGGATAGAGGCGTGGAAAGCGAATACCATACTCTTCAAGCTGTGTTTTTACATAATTTTGTACAAGACCTAGCTCTTCATCAGATTGAGCTAAATCAGCTGCATTCAGTAAAAAGAACATTTTGTCTAGTGTAAATACATCTTTTACACGACCAAGCTGAATTAAAAATTCACGATCTGCTTTTGAAAACGCATGATTATAGTACGTAACAAACAAGATAGCATCAGCATTTTTAATATATTCAAACGCAACGCCCGTATGGCGAGCATTGATAGAGTCGGCCCCTGGCGTATCGACAAGCGTAATTCCTAGCTGAGTCAACTCACAGTCATAATATAGGTTAATATGCTGGACAAAGCAGGCCTTCTCTTCCTTAGCTACGTACGCTTCAAATTCTTTAATCGTAACGTTTACTTCAGACCCCATTACGTCCTTAACATCCTCATAGCCTTTTATCACTGCCTGTAGAAATGAGAAATGCAGCTGGTTTTCTTCTTTTACAGTTAATTTTGGCAATAATTCGTTTAGCTCTTCTACGTTTGCAATAGTATGTTTAAACAGCTCCAAGGAACTGTTAATATCAGCTAATAGCTGATCCATCGTTTTCATCAGAACTACGACTGTTCGATGAGGGTAGTCCTTTGTAGGAGGCATAATTTTGTTAATCGTTGCCGTTGTAGGATTCGGTGAAACAGGCAGTACTTTTTCACCGATTAACGCATTGGCAAAAGACGACTTTCCAGCGCTAAAAGCTCCAAATAGTGCCACTGTGAACGTTTGGTTTGCAAGCTTATGACGCTTTTCCTTTAAGCGACCAACAACCTTTTCAAGCTGTTTGAATGTAGAAAGCACCTTTGTCGACTCATCAATATCTCGAATAACCGCATCGACCTTTGTTTTTGACTGAACTTCTTCCTCTACAGCAACATTTTGTTCTGATGTGACTGTAATAGGAGCTGCTTTTACCTCAACCATTGTTCCCACTTCGATTTCTTCTTGTAATAAGTCTAACAGCTTCACCATTTCCAAAGGTTCAAGAGCCCTTAAGATATTTAACTTTTGTTTTAAATCTTGCCGCAAGGTTTGAAGATACTGAGTAGATTTTTGAACTCGTTCGTAGCCCTCAATAATTCTTTGCTCCGTAGCTAACGACTGCTCAATGTTTTGGAGTATTCGTTCTTCTTCTTCTTTCTTTACTTGTTCAATTTGAGTATACAGTTCGGAAAGAATACGATTGGTATTTTTCTTAATTGCATCTACTACATCCTTTGTATAGGTAAGGACATATTCACCATTAATAGTTGCTCCTGTTTTCACAGCATCCACTAAGTCATGTGGCTCAAACGGTACTTCAAACTGCTGAACGCTAGCCAACAGAGAAGAATCTACGAGCTCTTCATCTTGAATGAGCTGCTGCATGTACTGCTGCAAGTGCCACTGTAGCTCTGTTTGAACACGCTCTTTCAAATCTTCATAAAAAACCGTTAGCCGCTCTTTTTTTTCTTCTTCTGTTTTCTTTTTTGTAAACCATACGCCCACTTTAAAATCTGGCTTGGTTGTTTCTAAGAATGCCTTTGCTTTCTCTCGCATCTCATAGGGAGCTAAATTCGCATTGTTCATAATTTTAGCTGTTTCGTTTTGATACGTCGTATAAAACGCTGTGCGTTTATGTAAAATCATTTCTCGCTTCGCTATAAGCTCAGCCGCTTCTTCTTTTGCATTTTGATATTCATTTGGACGAAGCTGTGAACGAATATCATCATATTCAAGAAGGCTCTCTTCTTCAGTGCTTTCTGCAAACTGCATGTGATCTTCTACTATCATTTTCATGGAATCCATAATATGTTGACCGCGATTTTCTTTTTTCTCCATCATCGTGTGCAAATGCTTCTTTAAAACAGCCAATTCGTTATAAGGATATTGCTTATCTTTTAAAGATGTATAAAAAATCCCTTTTGGTCGTACATTCCATTTTAAAAACGCCTCTTCTACAGATTCCTTAAACTCTTGGAAAGTAAGCTGATCATCTCGATGCTTATCAACTTGGTTAATAATTAAGAACAGCTCTTTATTGGCATCCTGTAGCTCTTTTGTAAAATGAAAATTAAGCTCTGCCTGTACATGATTGTAATCCATCACGTAAAAAATAACGTCCGCAAGATGAAGAGCAGACTCTGTTGACACACGGTGAGCATCATCTGTTGAATCAATTCCAGGCGTATCCATTACAACAATTCCTTGTGGAATTGCTTCCGTTTCAATCGAGAGATGAATGGACTCTACTTCATCACCATCAACACAAAACGATTTAATTTGTTCATACTCATATGGTGCTTCATAACGTACTGGCTTTTCTTTTCGATAATAAACGGTTGCATGCTCCTCGCCAGCCTTAACAGACACCAAATTAGCACTTGTCGGAATTGGACTTGCGGGCAAAATTGTTTGGCCCATGAGTTCATTAATCATACTTGATTTCCCTGCTGAAAAATGACCACAAAACGCAATAACAAACTCTTCTTTTTCTTGTTTTCTTAATAACTGAATAATTTTTTCCGCTTGCTTTTCATCTCCAGCATTTATAAAAGCCTCATGTAAATGATAAAGAGAGGATTGTAGAGTTTTATACCTTTGATGCTGAACGCTTACTTGAGACATCACTTTCGACTCCTTTTGTTAGGCACTTACAATCGTGCACTTACTCCATTTCTGCTACTTATTCCTCTTTTTATTTTACTTGATTTTAAAGCGTTTTCCTATAAAAAACTGAATTTTCCACTTCCGTTTACTTATGCAAAAAAGCAAAAAAACTGCCAAACCATTGGCAGTTTTACGTTTATTTATATTCAAAAAATTATACACGCTGCGCTTTTTCAATGTTTTTCATGACATACGTTGCCATACCCGTACACGTTACGAACGCTCCAATTACAAAAAGACTAACCATTATGTCCACCACCGTTTCTTATTGATGAAATTGATAATCTTTATCAGCTACTTACAGTCTATCACGAAAGATAATCATTTTCAATTAGTTTTCTGATTTTTTTAACTGTGGCATAAAACGTAGCTTTCCATCCATGGCTACCTCATAGTCTGTATGTAACTTCAGCGCTTCTTCTTCTTTTACAATCCGAACTGATAGCATCCACACGTTTAATAAACTGAACACTATAAGCGTTAGATACGCTTGAAATAAAAACGGAATTATAAGGAACTCTAGCGTGACAATCGTATAGTTTGGGTGCTTAATGTATTTGTAAGGACCCTTTAATACAACGGGAGCTTTTGGCATTACAATAATTTTAGTATTCCAATACTTCCCTAATGAGATGATAGCCCATACTCTTCCCAGCTGCACCATTAAAAATAAAGCCGCAAATACCCAAAAAGGCGATGAAAATGGATAGTCTATAAGCTGGATTTCTACAAACAACGCCACAAAAAAAGCAACATGCATGGCTACCATCCATTTGTAATGATCTTTTCCCGCTTCAGATCCACCGTTTTGTTTCATCCAGGCTTCATTGCGCTTCGCAATTACAAGTTCTCCTAAACGTTGTAAAATAATCAATGCAAAAATGACATCAATAAGCATGTTATTCCCTCCATTGAAGTAAGACGAGCTCTGAGCTAAATCCTGGCCCAAGCGCAGTTAACACACCGTATTCTCCACTTGGAATTTTCTCTTTCATAAACCGATCCAATACGTATAAGACAGTTGCTGATGACATGTTTCCATGATGCTTTAACACATGAAGTGAATGGTCAATCATTGAGCTTTCAAGCGAAAGCGTAGATAGATAAGCTTCTAACACCTTCTTCCCCCCAGGATGCGCCACAAAATGTCGCAGGTCTTGCGTAGTTAGACCATGACTCGCCAGGAATGTCTGAACTTGATCTCCTAACCAAGAATCAATAATTGTAGGAATGTCTCTTGAAAAAATAACATATAAACCGTTGTTTCGAATATCCCAACCCATAACATCCTTAGAGTCTGGCATTAAAGTAGACTGAGTATGTAACGTTGATGGCAGCGTGTCCAATTGTGAAGCGCTTATGTCTGCTTCATCTCCTGCAATTAAAGCAGCTGCTACTCCGTCAGCAAATAAAGATGTACCAATTAAATTGCTTTTTGAACGATCATTACGCTGAAACGTCAGGCTACAAAGTTCAATGGAAAGCACAAGTACCTTTGCTTTCGGAAACGCTAAGCAATACTCATGTGCTCTTGACACACCTGAAGCTCCTCCTGCACAGCCTAGACCCCAAATTGGAATACGCTTCGTGTGAGGGGAAAAGGGAAGCTCGTTCATAATTCTTGCTTCAATGCTCGGTGTTGCAAGCCCACTAGTGGAGATGTAAAAGATTGTATCAATTTCTTCATAGGGAATATTGTCTGAGAGATAAGCTGAATTTGTTAAGCAATTTTCAACAGCTTTTACGCCAAGTTCAATTGCAGACTCAATAAATGCATTATTTTTCTCTTCAAACGTGTGGTCTTCTTGAAACCAATCCATTCCTTTGGCAAAATGCCTTGTTTCAATCTGACCATTTTCAAATACCGTTAACAAACGATTAATATCTCGAAATGACTCGACAAATAGATCCTTTGCAAACTGTGCAGTATCCGATTGCTTTAGCTCATATGGAGGTATACAAAATCCAGTTGACATAATTTTAGGCACCGTTCTCACCTCTTTAATTCGTTATGTATACCTTCTGTAATTTTTTAGAAATTTATTCTTTATGAAAAATAAAAAAAGAGTTTGGGACATAACAAAATGATTGCTTCTAAGAGACGAACAATAGCTGTTCCAATCTTTTTGGTTTGTCTGAACACGTTCGTTCCATTGCGCTACGGCCACTCGCTTTCCGCGGGGAGGAACCTGAGCTTCCTCGCTGCGCTGCGGGATCTCCGTTTTCCCTCTCTTCCCGCAGGAGTCGAGTGTCCTACGCTCCATTCCACCCTGTTTCCAACATTATTTTCACAATCAAAAAAACCTGAACGATTAAAAGTGAGAAACTCTCAATCGTTCAGGTTTATCATTGGCTGAATTACTTCTGTCCCAGCCTCTTCGTTTTGAAGAAGTTCTATTTGTTGCGCACACGTTTAGTATAACGTATTTTCCCTGGTATTGAACATGAAATTTTTGGGCTTTCTTTATTTATTTAAAAGAATACAGACATATATACTTCGTCCACGTATTTCCCATTAATATAAGCTTGTTCTTTCATAACGCCTTCTGTCTTAAAGCCAACTTTTTTGTATAATTTATACGCCACTTCATTTGAAGTAAACACCGTTAGCGACAATTTATGCATGTCGTTTTCTTTGCACCATTTTAGCGTATAGTCCATTAACTGCTTCCCAATTCCCATACCTTGTACTTTTGAAATTAGCCACGTACGGAAAAGCCCGCTATGACGCTTCATTCGAATTTCACCGCGAAGAACACGTGCAATTCCAACAACTTCTCCTTCGACTTCTGCAACAACATACATATGCCCTTGCTTTGATACACTTTCAATAAACTTCTGTTCTTCTTCAACGGTTTTTGGCGCGTCTTTTTGAATAAACTCCCCCGCTTTAATAATCTCTTCTACAGCTGTTGTAATCTCTCTTGCATCACGGGGCTCTGCTGGACGTATTGTTACTTCACGTCCATCCTTTGCTACAAATGTTACCGTATCTTTTTCTGCTGTAATCATCTATATCAACTCCTCTAACCATTCAATAATCACTTGTTGTTAGTGTTCGTTTAATTCTCTACTTTATCATTGGAAATGTTTCTTTTTGCATGTTGTCAGGTAAACTGATAACTGCACTTTAGATATACCCAAAGCCTTTATATTTGTAAACCTTTTTGGGAAAATTTATTTTTGCATATCCTTGTGCACATTGCAAATGGTTTGCATAAAGCAAAATAAATAGCAATATTCAAATTATTCAATAAAAAAGCTCTCAACGCTTGCCTAACACAAGCATTAAGAGCTTTTTACTTTTATTTTGTTACCATTTCTTTTTGTACAGATGTTTCTGGAGTTCTTACTTTTGAAACCGCCAGTACGTTGAATACAATATTTAAAATAATCGCTGTAAAGCTACCTGCTACAATTCCATTTCCAGTTAGGATTTGAATTCCTTCTGGAAGCTGAGCAAATAAATCTGGTACTACCGTTACGCCAAGCCCCATTCCAATAGAGCATGCGATAATTAACAGATTCTCTTGCTTTTGTAAATCCACTTCGCTTAAAATTTTAATTCCAGATGAGATAACCATCCCGAACATCGCAACCATTGCCCCCCCTAATACAGGGCTTGGAATCACGGTTGTAATCGCAGCAATTTTGGGAATAAGCCCCAGAACAATTAGGATACCGCTCGCTGCAAACACTACGCTTTTGGTGCGAATACCCGAAAGCTGAAGCAGCCCTACGTTTTGTGAATACGCCGTATAGGGAAATGCATTAAACAATCCACCCAGGGTAATAGCTAACCCTTCTGCGCGATATCCACCAGCTAAATCTTTTTCCGTTACTTCTTCTTTACAAATATCACTAACTGCAAAATATACACCTGTTGATTCAACAATCCCTACTAATAACACCAAAAACATCGTTAAAATAGCCGTTAAATCAAAGGTTGGCATTCCAAAGTAAAAGAAGTGTGGAACGTGGACCCAAGCTTCATCACGAACGCCTGAAAAATCTACTTTTCCCATAAATGATGCGGCAATGGTTCCAACGATTAGACCTGCCAACACAGACACTGATCTCATAAACCCTGTTGTAAAACGATATAATAAAATAATAAGTACTAATACACCAAACCCAAGCGCTAAGTTACTTAAGCTCCCGAAATCAGCGCTTCCTTCTCCACCAGCCAAGTCTTTCATTGCTACGGGAATAAGCGTAATTCCAATAATCGTCACCACAGACCCGGTGACAAGTGGAGGGAAAAAGCGAACAAGCTTACCAAGGTATTTTGATAAAATAACAATCATAAGCCCTGCCACAATTATGGAGCCATATATGCTCGATACGCCATATGAACTTCCGATTTGAATCATTGGACCTACAGCAGTAAACGTACATCCTAGTACAACCGGTAAGCCGATACCAAAGAAACGATTTTTCCACACCTGTAATAGCGTAGCAATTCCACACATAAACAAGTCAATTGCGACCAAATAAGTTAGCTGCTGCTGCGTTAATCCAATTGCTTCACCCACAATTAATGGCACAACAATAGCTCCGCCATACATGGCTAAAACATGCTGTAATCCTAGTGATAGCACTTTTCCATTATTCATCTTAAGATGTCACTCCTTGCTTCGTAGGAACAAACGTAACCTGTCCACCTTTTAATGATTCGATACGTGCAAGCGATTCAACTTTCACACCCGTTTCACGAACTAGGCGACCGCCATCTTGAAAAGCTTTTTCAATGACAATTCCTACGCCCCCAACATCAGCACCAGCTTTTTTAACAATATCCATTAATCCCAGTGCAGCTTGTCCGTTTGCCAGGAAGTCGTCAATAATTAATACGCGATCAATTGGCAAAATAAACTTTTCAGCAACCGAAATTTCATTTTCTTCTTTTTTAGTAAAGGAATATACTTTTGATGTAATTAATCCGTCTTGTAAAGTTAATGATTTACGCTTGCGAGCAAACACCATTTCCACATTGAGCTTCAGTGCCGCCATAATTGCTGGAGCAATACCAGATGATTCAATTGTTAAAATCTTTGTAATACCTTCTTTTTCAAATCGTTTGCCAAACTCTTCTCCAATTTCTTTCATGAGAACTGGATCCATTTGGTGATTTAAAAACGTATCAACTTTTAAAACCGTATCTGATAGTACAATACCGTCTGTTAAAATCTTTTCTTGTAATGCTTTCATCTTATAATTCCTCCAACTTCTTTTTCACAATAAAAAGCTCAAAAACATAGCTACACCCACGTATGAGTAGAGCAATGTTTTTGAGCTAACCTATAAGACGAAAGCTAAAAGTGTCACCGCTCACTCATAGTCAGACCATTTACGGTGGTTTGGTAGAAACTTACGAGCCATATTCTCGTCATTATATGAGTGCGTTATTGAGTTGTGTTTAGTATACCAATATTCTACATGTTTGAAAACCTTTTTATCGAACATTTTATATTAAAGATTCTAAAAATGTTCGTGAAAACGACAAAAGAAGATAAGGTTATTCTTATCTTCTTCGTCTTTTCTATTAAAGAGAGTATACTTCCGTGTATTTTTTTTCTAAATAATCAATTAAATAATTGACGTTTAACCCTTCTCCCGTCACGTCATGCAAGATTTCAAGCGGCTTTTTCGTTTTGCCATACTGATGAATATGGTATGTTAACCAATTTGTAATTGCTTTTACGTCACCAGTTTCCAACAGCTCATCATAATCTGGTAAGTCTTTTACCATCGCATTTTTAAACTGAGCTGCGTACATATAACCAAGCGCATAGGAAGGGAAATACCCAAAGCTTCCACCTGCCCAGTGTACATCTTGAAGTACGCCTTCTCCATCATGATTTGGGCGAATGCCTAAATACTCTTCATATTTATCATTCCAGATCCCAGGAAGATCCTTCACTTCAATGTCACCATTTATTAATCCTTTTTCAATTTCATAGCGAATCATAATGTGAAGTGGGTACGTTAACTCGTCCGCTTCGATACGAATCAATGAGGGGTGTGACTGATTAATTGCCCGATAGAAGTCTTCTAATGATACGTTCTCAAACTGACCGCTTGAATAGCGTTTAATCACGTCATAGTTACGCTTCCAAAATGAAAAGTTTTTACCCACAAATTTTTCATAAAAAAGGGATTGTGACTCATGAATGCCCATTGATGCGCCTTCACAAAGCACCGTACCAACTAGATCTTCTGAAATATTTTGTTCGTATAGAGCATGACCACATTCGTGAATGGTACCAAAGATTGCCGTTCGAAAATCCTTTTCATCATATTTAGTTGTAATTCTTACATCTCCTGGATTTAAGCCTGTTGCAAACGGATGAACCGTTTCGTCTAAGCGACCAGCTTCAAAATCGTAGCCGAGCTCTTTTAAGATGGCTAAACTAAATTCACGCTGCTTATTTTTTGGAAAAGTTTCAAATAAGAAACCTGTTTCTGGCTTATTAGGTGAAGCAGCAATCTTTTGTACAAGTGGCACAATTCGATTGCGGAGCTGCCCAAACACATTGTCTAAGATTTCTACCGTCATTCCAGGTTCAAAAAGATCTAGTAAGCGGTTATATTTATTACCTTCGTATCCCCAATACTCTACAAATTTTTGGTTGAACGCTACGATTTTCTCTAAATACGGTTGAAACATCTGAAAATCTGCTTTACCTTTCGCTTCTTCCCACACAGATTCAGCTTTAGAGGTTAAAATAACGTATTCTTTATATTCGTCAGCCGGAATTTTTTTATTAAGCTCATATTCCTTTTGACATTCTTTTACCGCTTTCTTTGTCGTATGGGATATGTAATTTTGAGCGGTATCAGTAGTCAACTGCTGAATGAATGAAGCCATTTCATTAGAAACAGATAGTTTAAACGCTTCAGAGGACAGCATGCCAATTACTTCTGAGCGCTGCTCCACTCCTTTTTTCGGTGCACCTGTGCGCAAATCCCAGTACATAACCCCCATCGCTTCATGATACCTTTTGATTTTCTTCATCAATTCATGAAAACCCCGCTCTACAAGCTGAATATTTTCCTTCATAAAAAAACCTCCCCTTTTTACTTACTATATAAGTTGAATTTATCTTTTACAATCGAATGCACAATCGATCAATAACTTTTCTAGGTGAGTCAT
>NZ_JBXDLD010000124.1:0-23729 GCF_056820425.1 Priestia sp. KCTC 13724
ATAAATGTTTGTATTTTGATGGAGATGGCTTCGCCATGCTTTATAAACGATTAGATAATGGAAAATTACTTCTTTTCTAACTATAGTATTCTCTCAATTATAAACCGATTCCTTCTCACTCAAGCCAAGCGTATGCGAAGTTGAAGCATGAATCTTCTCGAAAAACGCCGGATTGTCAGAAAGCGACATGCCGTATGATGGAATCATTTCTTTAATTTTTGACTCCCAAGCGTTCATTTGATCTGGGAAGCATTTTTCTAATACTTCAAGCATGACGTGAACAGCGGTTGAAGCTCCAGGTGATGCACCTAGAAGCGCAGCTACCGTTCCGTCTGAAGAGCTTACAACTTCTGTACCAAATTGAAGCGTTCCTCTTCCGCCAGCTTCAGTGTCTTTAATAACCTGTACGCGCTGACCAGCTACAACAATATCCCAGTCTTCTCCTTTTGCATCTGGAATAAATTCACGAAGCTCTTCCACACGCTTTTCATTAGACAACATAACCTGTTGAATTAAGTATTTTGTAAGGGCCATTTCTTTAACCCCAGCAGCAAGCATTGTTAAGATATTGTTTGGCTTCACTGAGCCAATAAGATCTAAATTCGAACCTGTTTTTAAGAATTTTGGTGAGAACCCGGCAAATGGTCCAAACAGCAGCGCTTTTTTGTTTCCAATATAACGCGTGTCTAAGTGAGGTACTGACATCGGTGGTGCACCCACTTTTGCTTTTCCATACACTTTTCCATGATGCTGCTCGATAACCTCCGGGTTGTTACAGACCATGAAGAGTCCACTTACTGGGAATCCACCGATACGCTTTGACTCAGGAATACCTGTTTTTTGTAAAAGCGGTAAGCTCCCTCCACCAGCTCCAATAAAGACGAACTTAGCTTGATGGTATTCAGTTAAACCCGTATTTAAGTTTTGAACTTTAAGCTCCCAAAGTCCATCGCTTGTACGTTTAATGTTTTTTACGCTATGTCGATAGTTAAGCTCTACGTTTTTTGTTTTCAAATGATCAAATAGCATGCGCGTTAAAGAACCAAAATTGACGTCTGTCCCCTCATCAATTTTAGTTGCCGCGATTGGTTCAGTTACCTTACGACCATTCATAATAAGTGGCACCCAATCTTTTAACTTGTTTGGGTCATCTGAAAATTCCATTCCTTTAAATAGCGGATTCTTTGAAAGCGCTTCAAAACGCTTCTTCAGAAAGGAAACATTTTGGTCACCTTGTACTAGGCTCATATGTGGAATCGGCATGATAAAGTCTTTAGGATTACCAATTAAGTTACTATTTACGAGATAAGACCAGAACTGCCTTGATAGCTGAAACTGTTCATTAATATTTACTGCCTTTGTAATATCGATAGATCCATCTGCTTTTTCAGATGTGTAGTTAAGCTCACATAATGCAGAGTGCCCCGTTCCTGCATTATTCCATTCGTTTGAACTTTCTTCTCCCGCGTCTGTCAGTGACTCAAATACTTTAATTTCCCACTCAGGTGCCAGCTCTTTGAGTAACGACCCTAAAGTCGCGCTCATAATGCCGGCGCCTATTAAGATAACGTCTGTTTTTGTCTGTACGTTGCTCATGATAACCTTCCCCATCCCCTAAATTTTCAAAAAAGATGTAGATGTTCCCCTTCTTAATTAGCTAAACCGAGATGCGATGTAGGAACCTATCTTTTTCGTCACTACTATAACTATATCACAGTCTAATTGTATGATGATTAGAAACTATTCAAAAGTGATGAAAAAGTAAAAAAATTTCGCATCTAAAACACCGAAATCACTTTTAAATAGAGTGTTGATAATAATATCATACTACAACTGTAGCATCTTTTTCCAAACATTTTAATAAGTAAAACGTCTTTTATGTGCATTTTGTTCATTTTATTCACTAGATTTTGTCTTTATCTAGCAATATCCTACATAATCAGGTATAATATAGAAAATATTAACAACGGAGGTTTTGTGTGAATGAATTAAATATTGATATCGCCTCCCTATTTAGCGTATTCACAAGGGCATGGTCGCTCCACTCTAGCTCAAAATGGACGAAAGAAAATCCAGCCAAAGGTCAGTGTGGGGTCACATCTTTAGTAATCCACGACTTGTTTGGAGGATATATTGTAAAAACACCCGCTGCTGAAGGTTGGCACTTCTACAATCGGATTAATGATGAATACTACGACCTAACCGCTTCGCAGTTTAATCAACCTATATCGTATCAGCATATTCCTTCAAGTCGCAGTGAAGCTTTTCAAGATACAAATGCCCAACAGTATGTCTACTTGAAAGAACAGGTTAAAATAAACCTTCTACATAAATGAGGTGAAGTAAGTGAATGATGTTCCTATTATCCAAGGTGAAAAAGTAATACTTCGTCAACCCATTGATCGTGACGTTGATGATTATCTTCAAATAGAAACACATCCAGAGCTCGTCCGAATGTATGGTGGTACCCCTTCAGATATTCAGCCCAAAACAAGAGAGCGTACATTAAAATTTGTCGAAGCTATTCGTAAAAACAAACTTGAATGGTGCGTAGAATATAACGGCCGCTTCGTTGGTCAAGCCAGACTTATGATGAATGAATACGACAACCGTGCCCGCTACGCGATTAGCTTATTTGATCCGTCTGTTAAATTATTTAGATGATGTAGACATTTCAAATGAGCAAGGGGTGGTAGTTTCAAACGGCGCAATCTCGAAATCTGGTTATGGTGACGGAATGTATGAGGTAAAAGTAAAATATAATTGATTAAAAGAGATTGTTGGAGTGATGATTGTTTTTGAAGATGAGGAATAACGTTCTTCATCTTCCCACAGGCTAGCACCCGTGTTTCTTTTTTACTACGTGTTAACAAACCAAAAAGGAAGATAAACATTCAGTTTGTCGACAAAAGGGGTTCGGAATGGTCTCATTCCGAACCCCTTTTTAGCTTTTTATGGGATTTGAAGCTATTTAATAAAAAGACAGACCTCTTCGAGTTCATCATTTAGGCCATTTTTGGACCTTGCCACGTCCAGTTGGCCATCTTCTTCAGGTTCATGGCAGCGAAAGTAAGCATCGCCTGCATCGACAATTTTTTAAGTCCCCTTAACGTTGTCCAACGCATGCCATGCTTTTCTTTTCCATCTGCGAATACACGCTCAATGGTTTCTTTACGTTTGGCATAAATCTCTTTCACCTCTGCGTGATAGCGAAGATGGTCTGCCTCTTCTACGTATTCCTGCCAAATATGACGCGTCACCACTTTCTGGTGGTCTTTACTCTCCGTACATCTGGCTAAAAATGGGCATGTCGCACAAATCTGTTTTGGCGATTTGTACTCCCGATATCCTTCTTTATTCGTTGTCGAGTAGGCCAAGATCTCACCTGCCGGGCAAAGATAACAGTCAAAGTATTCGTCATACACATAGTCATGTTTTCGGAAAAAACCTTTTTTCGTACGTGGTCGTGTGTATGGCAAGGCAGGGGTCATCCCCTGTTCCAATAAGTAACGGGTAATCGCAGGAGTTTTGTATGCGGCATCTGCGGCGACCGCTTCAGGCTTTCCGACTCTCTCGATGACCTTTCCGACCAATGGCTCTAAAATCTGACTATCATGTGTGTTGCCAGGTGTGACCATGGTGCCAAGCACAAAACCGTTACGATCCGCGGCTGCGTGAAAAGAATAGGCGAACTGCTTCGTCCGTTCATCCTTCACATAGTAACCACTCTCTGGATCGGTGGTGCTTTCTTTGATTTCTTTCTTCTCTTCCTTCTCAAACTTGTCCGGAGGAAATGGTTTTTTTCCGTGATCTTCCCGGTCCTGGTTAATCTCTTCTTGAAGGCGTTCTTGATACGCGCGTGTCTCTTTGCGAACGACTTTCTTTTCAAATTTGCGTTTGTTCGCACTCGCTTTAACATGGGTCGAATCCACGAAAACGTGCTCGGCACTGATTAGCTTTTTCTCGGCAGCTTCCTTTAAGATGCGATAGAAAATCTGTTCAAACAGATCGGTATCTTTAAAACGGCGTTCATAGTTTTTTCCGAACGTAGAGAAATGAGGTACTTTATCGTGGAAACCATACCCAAGGAACCAGCGATAGGCCATATTGGTTTCCACTTGTTCAATCGTTTGGCGCATGGACCGGATTCCAAACGTGTATTGAAGGAAGGTCAATTTAATTAAGATGACAGGATCAATACTGGGACGACCGATTTCTGAATACATGTCCTTCACCAAGTCATAGATGAACGAAAAATCAAGTGCTGCCTCTATTTTACGAACCAAGTGGCTGGCCGGTACCAATTGATTTAACGTAATCATTTCTAATTGATCTCGTTGAATGGGATTATGTTTCGAAAGCATGTCAATCACCTCAAGTTATGTAGTACTTCCATTGTAAAATAAAAAAGACTGTAGGCAAACTGGATTTCTTCCAGTTTGTCTACAGTCTGAGATAAACATTATCGTCCTTTTTGGTAATACTCGCTTACTGATTATGTATATGTTATTCGCTTTGCTTTTTAGGTGATGTTTGCAACTTTTCCAATGACTCAATCTGTTTATCAATTCCGCCTAAACCCTGCTCGATATTTGTTTTTAAACTATCGAAACGCTCCGAAATATCTTTTTTCATTCTCTCTAATTCTGCAATAATATCTTTCATCTTTTCTCCTCCGCTTTTCGTCAGTCTAACTCAACGTTTTTTGCGCTGATTCGAAATAATAAACCCGTAACTAGAAAAAGAACCGCTATGCTAAGAAATAAAACTCCTGCCAGTATTTGAAAGGGGCCGCTTCCTAAATGACTAAACGGATAAGGACCATTAATAACCCAGATATACCGGTCATAATCACTGTGAATAAAGCGATATAATAACAGCGGGCTTATTAAAAAGCATCCACCTAAGAGAAAAAACAAATTTGCAAAACTATTATAAAGAGCTTTCATTATGGTGCTGTCACCTCACAATCATTTGCTTTTCCACTTCTACTATCCATTTTTTCTATATAATGGCTTATCATTTAGTATTTTACAATCTTAGCATAAGTTTCTCATGCGCAGTATGATTCGATTGAACCATATCATCTTACTGTGATAAGTAGTTCAATTCCCTTTTGTAAACTTAAACATACTAGCCAGCACATGATACCTATTGCTATAGCAGCTATAAGCGGAAGGTGATGTTTCAATGCGATGAAGACACCAGCAAGCATGATGATAGTCGCAGGCAAACCAATGATAACACCCCATATAAACTGCTGAAGCTGATCGGATGATTGCCCTTGAACAGTTAATCATACTACGCTGTGAAAGCTCTTATTAAATGATAAAGAAATAAGTGCCAAAAATAAGCGAAATAATAATGACAAATACACCGAGAAGTACCATGCTGATGACGGCTGGGCGGAATGTCTGACTGTTAATGGCTTCAATCTTTCTCACATATGCCACAGCTGAAACAATAATCGTAACAATTCCTACTCCTACAGATAAAATGCCAATGATTGCTGCAAGTTGATCACCAAGCGGAGATAGTGTAGCTCGCATTGTAAAGTGTAGATTTGTTACTAAAAAACCCACACCAATAATTGAAATAGCCGTTCGAAGCCAAGCTAGAAACGTTCGTTCATTCGCGAGATGCTGCTGAATATACTTTGAATCTTTCGTTGTTTCTTTAGCTTTTATATCTTGATTACTCATCTCATCCCTCCTCCGTTTGATTATACTAGTAGCTTTAGTTTTTCTTGGGCTTGTTTATTAAATTCATTTTATCGTTTTCTATTTCCTGATTCATATTAATTCCAAGCATTCATTCCGCCTTTAACATTTGTAATGTGATTGAAGCCTTTCTTTTTAAGAAGCTTGCATGCTGCTTTACTTCTCATCCCGCTTTGACAAATAACAATAACTTCTTTGTCTTTTAATAAGCTGCTTGTATTTTGGTCAAGCTGTTGAAGAGGAATATTCGTAAATCCTCGAATTTTATTCCCTCGAAACTCTCCCGGTGTACGAACATCAATATATTGTTTATTGCGATCGTTTAGTTCTTGTTTTAAGGTTGCTGTTGAATTTTCATTATGTTTCATTATACGTTTAAGTTTGAGGTATTTCCTTTCCTATAAAAGATGTATATTCCTTACTTGTTTGAACACCCTAACGTAGTGTACATATCAGCTAAGGAGTGATATGATGTTTTTCCACGTAAAAGAACTTCAATATAAAGCAAAACCTACTCAACCAGATCCCGTTTATGCAAAGAAGCTTCAAGAAGTATTAGGCGGACAATACGGAGAAATTTCTGTTATGATGCAGTATTTATTTCAAGATTGGAATTGTCGAGGAGAGAAAAAGTATAGAGATATGCTTCTAGATATCGGCACAGAAGAAAGTAGAAGAACAAGAACAAGCAGCTCAAGACCCTGTTATTAAAAGTATTATGGGTGGAATGAATCCACAGCATGCAATTGTTAATGGTTTAGGAGCTAGTCCTAATGATAGTACTGGATATCCTTAAGTAAAGAAGGTAGATGGGCAAGTGGTCCTTCCATTGATGGACAAGGAGAGTTTTCATATATTGAAGAACCAAAAGCAACTGGACAAGCCCCTATTCTTAAGCCAGCTCCAGGTTGTATTCACGGAACGCCAAAAACGAATTAAATTAAAAGAGGCTGGGACAAGCCCCAGCCTCTTTCCTACTTAAAGCTCTTCTCCATTACTTCCAATCACGCGCTGATACCAATAAAAGCTATCTTTTTTCGAACGATTTAGCGTACCGTTTCCTTCGTCGTCAAGGTCCACATAAATGAATCCGTAGCGCTTTGACATTTCGGACGTGGAAAAGCTGACTAAGTCAATTGGCCCCCAAGCCGTGTAGCCAATGAGCTCTACCCCATCAGCAATAGCTTCTTTCATTTGTTCAATATGTTTTTTCAAGTAATCGATGCGATAGTCATCATGAATACTGCCGTCTTCTTCGACTTTATCAAATGCACCAAGTCCGTTCTCCACAATAAACAATGGCTTTTCATAGCGCTCATAAAACATATTGAGCAGGGTGCGCAAGCCAACAGGATCAATCTGCCATCCCCAATCTGATGCTTCTAGGTACGGATTTTTTAAATTAGTTAAAATATTGCCTACCGCTTGTTCACCAGCTGTTTCTGGTCTTGCTGACACCGTTGACATATAGTAACTAAGCGAAACAAAGTCTACAAGATTGTTCTTTAAAGTATGTTCGTCTTCCGGATGGATATCAAGCGCGATATCATGTTCTTTGAAGAAACGGTTCATGTATGCTGGATAATGACCGCGCGCTTGAACATCAGTGAAGAAAAACGTCTTGCGCTGATCAGTTAGCGCTGCGTGTACGTCTTCTGGGTGCGGACTGTCTGGGTAATTAATCATCCCGAGTACCATGCAGCCAATTTGAGCCTCTGGATTTATTTCATGGCATGCTTCTACCGCTTTTGCGCTTGCTACAAGCTGGTGGTGTGCTGCTTGGAACGTTGCTTCTAACAGCTTTCCTTCTTCAACCTTGTCTCGCAGCATGCCTCCGCTAATGAAAGGGCTCATTAAAATGGAGTTAATTTCATTAAACGTAATCCAATACTTCACCTTACCTTTATATCGTTCTAATACAGTTCTAGCATAGCGTGTAAAATGGTCAACTACCACGCGATTTTTCCAGCCTCCGTATTCAAGAGATAAGTGTAGAGGCATTTCATAATGAGACAGCGTTACAATCGGTTCAATATCATTTTTTCTTAATTCATCTAATAAGTCATCGTAATAAGCTAGTCCAGCTTCGTTAGGCTCTTCCTCCACACCGTTTGGAAAAATACGCGTCCACGCAATGGAAATGCGAAACGTTTTGAAACCTAATTCTTTAAATAACGCAATATCCTCTTTGTATCGATGGTAAAAGTCAATGCCATATCGCTTAGGGAAATGGCGATTTTCTTCGTCTGCTAATGCGTCTTTAACTTCTTTTGATGTCGGGAACGGCAGGTGGAGTTTCTTGCGGTCTTCAGGCTTAATTCGTTCAATCACATCGTCAACAGATAACCCTTTTCCACCTTCATCAAATGCACCTTCAATTTGATTCGCTGCCGTTGCTCCTCCCCATAAGAAATTGTCTGGGAACTTTAATGTTACGTTTGCCATATCTAAGCACCATCCTTTTATAATGTAGTGTAATTGTATATATTTTTGCTGTGAAAGAATAGGTTTCTTTGCAATTTAGACACGTGTCTCTCATAATGAAACTTGTTACACAATAAAAACATACTGTTACACAGGGAGATTAATTATGTTTTCAAGTGAAGTTATTTCAACGTTTAATGACTTAGATTATAACATCTACAATTATATTTTAAACAACGGTGAACAGGTCATCTATATGCGTATTCGAGACTTGGCAACTGCCACTCACGTATCTACCTCAACAATTTTACGTTTTTGTAGAAAAGTAGGCTGTGACGGATTTAGTGAATTTAAAGTAAAGCTAAAGCTGTATTTAGAATGCGAAAGCGAAGAAAGTGTAAAAGGAATGAAAGAGTTCGCGTATGAATTTATGGAGCGTACATTAAAGGGAAATCTTGATGAAGTTATTACCGAAGCAGCCCATGAGGTCGTAAGAGCTAATCATGTTCTCTTCGTTGGCTTTGGAAGTTCAGGTATATTAGCGCAGTACGGAGCACGTTATTTTTCAAGCTTAGGAAAGTTTTCAATTGCGATTAATGACCCCTACTTTCCCATTAACGCTCAGCAACTTGATAATAGTATTACCATTGCGCTCTCCGTGTCAGGAGAATCCCCGCAAACGGTGGATCAAGTCACGCGGTTAAAGGAAGAAGGAAGCAAGATTATCAGCATTACCAACACAAAATCCTCTACCTTAGCGCACCTATCGCATATTGTCATTCCATACTACGCAACGGAAGAGCGTAGAGAAATCGCGAATCTTCCACTTAACATCACTACTCAGCTTCCTGTCATGTACATACTTGAAGCAACGGCCAGAGAAGTATACAAGCTGACGTAATATGCGTCGGCTTGTTAAAAATAATAGTAAATCCATTCAGGCGTATTTACTAATAACTTTTCCCAGATAGGAATGTCATCAATATCTAACACTTGATTTTCGAGCGTTTCTCCCGTTGCGAAAACAAGCTGATAGGCTGATTGATTGTTCGAAGACGCCGTGTTGTTTAAAGAATGGGGGTTTTAGTAGCGCCCGTATCTTCTCCCCAATCTTTTAAAAACTGCTTTTCGATTTCATACGTACCGTTCCCTTGAATTCGAAGGTGATAATCACGCCAATATCCTAACTTTTCGTTGTTGCCTAAATACTCTTCTCCAATATTAAATCCGCCAATATAAGACGTATGGCCGTCAATTGCAACGAGCTTTCGATGATTTCGGTGATTTAAACTATAAAAAAGGTGAGGAAATTGCAAAGGTCGACTAAATGCAAACTCAATGCCACTCTCTTCCATCTCTTTAATTAATGATGATGAAATGTCTTTCCCACCAAAGCGATCCACCGAAAATTTGACGTCCACGCCATGTTTGGCTTTTTCTTTTAGTAATTCAATGAACTTCATGCTAATTGGATCATCTCGAAAGATAAAAAACTGAAGGTAAATATAGCTTTTCGCTTGTTTCATGTCTGTTAATAATGATGTATATAGCTTGCTTCCTTCTGGAAACATCGTTAGCTTTCCGGTATACGCTGTAGTTTCCGTGTATAGGTGAGCCTTCGTGTACTTTTTATATCCTTGTTTTACATCCCATTGAAAAAGCAGAAAAAAACAGGTAATCAAAAGTAAAATAACCATTAATTTCTTAAACATGCCCTACCTCTTATATCGTGTAGATACGTATAGAATTTGAAAGTGAGTGTGGTTTTATAAGCGGGAATATAAGGGAGCAAAAACCACAGCGACTGCCGTAGTTGATTTAATGCGTATTTTCAAATAAAGTAGAAATGCGTTCAAATTCTTCATCGTCTTCAATGCTAGCCCATTCGCCGTTTGGTTCAATGTGAAAGAAAAAGACGTCAATATCTTCTTCTGATTCAATCAATAGCTCTTCAACAAACGCAACAGCAACATACTCTTCTCCGTCTACGGTTAACTTTCCTAAAACTTCAACATCCTGTTCTTGTTCATTTTCATCCACAATGGTAAAAATCTCACCTGTATTCACTGTTTCCATTCGTATTCTCTCCTTTAAAAATATTTTGACCTTACTGTTTGTATACCCTGTATCCATTGTTTCATTCAAAGAGAAAACACAAAAAGCCTACTTATTTGGAATAAGTAGGCCATGAGAAACAAAGATTAATCAATAAAGCAAATGGTGACTTTAGTATACCATAGCAGAACACCATTTAGCTAATGATTTAAAGACTATAGAATGCGAACTTTGACCGTTTTACGTCCCCATTTTAATGCTTCTTTTTGATTTGGAATAAATACATCGATTTTGTTGCCACGAATTGCGCTACCTTTATCACCCGCAATTGCAGTACCGTAGCCTTCTACCCACACTTTAGAACCTAGTTTGATTACTTTTGGGTCAACAGAAATGACTTTTAAGTTAGGGTTTTTCTTTAAATTGATGCCCGTTGCGGTAATGCCACTGCATCCTTTGCAGCTTCCTGTATAAGCCGTAGCTGTCACCGTAAATTCTTTTTTTGCAGCAGGAGCAGGCGCTTTTGCTGCTGGCTTAGCTGACGTTTTAGCCGCTTGTGGCTTGGCTACTTTTAACACTTGATTCGGACGAATTGTTGCTGATTTTAAGTTATTCCATGACTGGATGTCTTTTACCGACACTTTATGTACAGAAGCAATTTTATATAATGTATCTCCACTTTTTACTTTATATGTAGTTGACGCCGCAGATGTTGCAGTCGCTGTTCCAAACAATGATAATAGAACTAAGCTTGACGTAATAATTAGTTTTTTCATCAAAATTTTCCCCTTTTTCCAATTCAGTAAATAAAGAATACTATAGTTTTATTACAGAATTATTTCAAAGGGTTATTAGTTTTGTTACAACTTGTCTAAATGGTGTCTTTTATGTCATATAACTTAGTCAAATTGACTCTTAAGAATTTATTTTAAAGTTTTTTTATTACATTATGATATCGTTTTTAATCAAATAGTCCCCGTTTTATTAGGACTTGTAGGATTATTAGGAAAAGTAAACAAAGTTGCTGCGTTTTCAGGTATTATGCTGAGCACTCTGATGATTGCGTATAAGCTTTGGTTTGTTCAGTTCTTTCTATTATAATGTCCAAACAAAAAAAGTGAGCATTGAGCTCACTTTTTTTACTTTAGGAATAAGAAAATATGTTGAGAAGATTATGTGTGAAAATGAATGTATTCATCTATATATTCGTATATCCTGTGCCTTTTACTAAGAAGATACTAGTAAAACTCATTTGTCGGGGAGACAAATAAAACCAAACAAAAAAACATCTGTTTGGTTAAGATGTTTTCCTATCGTTTATTGCACTTCGTCTTCTTCACTCTTTACATATTGAAAGAATGAATCAATCATTTCGTTTAAAAAATCATTACGATCATCAAAGTCCATGATTTCGAGAAACTCCACTAACTTCTTATCTAACTTAACGGAAGCTGGGGAATAATGCGAAGGGTTTTTCTTAGGAGTAAAAGGAATCACATTATCTCTATTTTTCATAAAACACCATCCTTTTAATATGCTTTACTAGTGTAAGCTTTCTATAAAAGAAAAGCAACCTCGTTTTAAGAAAGAAAGGCATTTTTATTTTTATGAAAAGGGTAGTTATTATGAATAAATTATGATATTGTGAAAAGGTTTTAAGTACTGAGGTTTTTAATATTGTTGTTTATTTAGAACATAGTTTAATAAAAATGAGTTCGTAAAAAGAATCAGTATTAACTCACTGATTCTTTTACTTTATTTGAAGAGTCATTTGAACGGTTTGTAGGAGATGCCCGTCAAAATCCTCATCAAACTCATCTGTAACTGTAAACCCTTGTGTACGATAAAAGGACATGCCACTTTGGTTTTCGCGCTCAACATGGACAATCACTTTTTTGACATGACGGCTTCCTTTTGCAAAAAGTGCTGTACCAATTCCTTTTCTTTGATAATCTGGCAGTAAGTAAATCGCTAGCAGCTCACTTTCCTATTTTTCATTAACTGGTGTAAAGTTTGCAAAGCGCACTACTTTAGTTTCTACGAGCGCTACCCACAGCTCCGATTCTTCCATCCGTTTTTTTCAACATTTCTGTACTGTATGCAGCTCGTAAGAAATTGTTTTGTACGTCCAAAGGGATAATGCCTTTATATGTATGATTCCAACTATCTGTGTATAAAAAACTGCCGATAGGAATTCCCTTCGGCAGTTTTTCTTATTCAAACGTGTATTCAACCGTTTGTTCAGGTGTAATTTCGTTATAGTCTTCGTCTTCAGTATAACCAAAAACTAGCTTAACAGAGTTGATATCTTCATTTTTTACAACAAAACCATCTGTATATTCTTTTTTAACTTTACCAATGAATTGTGAATCTGAATCTCCGTCATCAGAAATAAAATCTTTAAGTTGTCCGTCGATTTGTTCACCTTTATCGGTAACAACATTCATAATATCGTACCATTCAATATTGCTGTCAGATGTGTTTTCTGCAGTGTAATTAACCTGAACATAAGAAGTTTCCTCTGGGTTAATTTTTGTGTCAGACATCCACTCTAGACCTTCAGCAAACTCTTCGTCTAGATCTGTTAATTTAATTACTTTAATATCTTCAATTGTCACTTTTAATGGTGAAATATCGACTATTCTTAACTGTTAACTACCTTCACACCCGTTCCGTACGCCACAATTTCAGAAGCGTTACTGGCAATAGCTGAACTGACTAAACGGAAGCCGACAATGGCATTTGCTCCCTTTTCTTCAGCATCTCTAACCATGCGCGCAACTGCGATTTTTCGAGCATCATCCATCATTTCCGTATATTCTTTAATTTCTCCTCCTACAATATTCTTTAAGCCTGCTAAAATATCACGACCGATGTTTTTAGACTGCACCGTGCTTCCTTTTACATACCCAATTGTTTCTGTTACTTGATAGTTTGATACATTATCAGTAGTCACGATAATCATTTGGATCCTCCTCTTTTGTTTTCCGTTTTTTTATGATTAGTAAAGGAACTAATAGAATAATTGCCGCCACATAGTAGAGAAAAACCTGAAGGGCGAGCTTGGCATTTATAAATAAAAGAACAATCCCCGTCAGCTGTGCAATAACAGCAATAGTAAATATAATTAAAATCAGTTTATTCATGAGACTTCCTTCCTTGTATTTGTTTCGTAAGCCAGCTTCCCATTACGTCACATAGCTCTGGTGCAATCGGCTGTGAAAACGTCTGCTTATATTGCTTCAGCAGCTTCATCATGGAAGGCTCTTCTGTTTGTATTT
Organism: Priestia sp. KCTC 13724; assembly: GCF_056820425.1. Taxonomy (NCBI): domain Bacteria; kingdom Bacillati; phylum Bacillota; class Bacilli; order Caryophanales; family Bacillaceae; genus Priestia; species Priestia sp. KCTC 13724. The sequence goes on from NZ_JBXDLD010000124.1 coordinate 13,481, forward strand.
TTAATACGTGATTCATATCTTTAATGATTACTGTTTCAATTGTAGGATACGGTTTTAGAGTTTGAAGTGCGTTAGGATCTGCCTGCACATCCTTTGATCCCGTTATAGCTAAAATGGGTATCGATAATTTTTCATAATAGTGATGCATATTTACCACCATATGCTCTCTCCACCATGCTGCATTCATGCGAACAAGCTGCACGCGCACAACGTCTTCTTTTGCTTCTTTAAAACGCTTGAAAAGCTTATCAGCTTTTTGTCGATCTTTTTCAATAACCTTTAGCTTTTGGAATAACCAACCTTTAAACCCACCTTGAGCCGAGATTTCTTTATAAGCTCGTTCTCGCTGATACTCAGTTGCTTCGATGAGGTTTTGTCCTGCACCAGCTAGCAAAATTAAGCCTATAGCATGAAGTTCTTCCGCAATAATTGTAGCAATCATTGCTCCTTCGCTATGTCCCGCAATAAATAGTTGCTTATCATCTACTTCAGGCTGATTTTGCAAAGCGTGAAAAGCTTCTTTTGCATCTTGAATGAGGTCTGTTAACGTCGTTTTGTAAAACGCGTCGAGATTTCGCTTGTCATAACGAAGTGTGACATATCCCATTTCTGTAAAGACCGCTGCTAAATCACGATAAACGTTGCTCGCAAACTTTTTGGTGTTTCCGTTATAATCTACTGGACCAATCCCGCTAATTATTAATACAGCTGGCTTCTTACCTGATTTCTCATCAGGAATTGTTAGCATGGCCTTAACAGCTGTAAGCTGAAGTTCTTTTTCCCGCATCTTAGTTCTCTCCTCTTTGACGTTCTGGAATAAATGAGACGGCCATCGTACGCATACGGCGATCTTCTCGTGGCTTAAGCTGATATTTATCTATCAGCTTTTTATAGTCTTCTAAAAACGCCTGCTGCTCACTCTCACTTAAATGAAGGGGAAGCTGGTGGTACCCAAATCCATCTTTCTCAAAATTAACGTCTCCCTCTAGATATGCTTCAAACTCTTTGGCGAGCATCGTGTAAAAGTTCATAAAATGCTGCAAGTGTTCTGCTTTAGATAAATGTTGAACTTCTTCTCCTGATAAAATAGCACTAGCCTGTGCTAACGCGTACGTTTTTTCAACCGTTCCCCTAATCTTTTGTGCTTTAATTGCCTCAATAACTTCCGCTTATAATGATTATTTAGAACATAGTTTTATTTATAAATATACTCTAAAAAGAAACCAGTTGCACGATTAGCTAACTGGTTTACGCTTCCTCTTTTATATCTACAATCATCAATTTACCATCTTTGTAGCTTGTAGTATACGATTTGTTAAACATTACTGTTTGTGAACCTTTCCCAGGTTCCGCTTGTTCAAAGGACTCTTCTACTTTAATGACGTACCCATCATCCGTTTTTTGAAGGCCCATTAGCTTCACGTTCAAAAGTTTATACGAGATCTTCTTTGAGTTTAGCTCATTGATTTTTGCAAGCTCCGCGTTGTATAGAACACTACCTTTTTTCAAAAACGGACTGATTTCTTTAATTGACCCTGCTGTAACGGCTTTTGCATAAGCCTCTGCATATTTCTTAATATACAAGTGGATATTTTCATCCACTGCTTGAACTGGAGGCTGCTTAATCGGTTGTGATGGTTTCGGCGTAGTCACCGTTTCTTCAACTTCTTCCTTGGGATTTGTGGGTGGAACTTGCTTTTTCTCGTCTGCCTGATCTTGGCATCCGGTCAATACAGCTGCTAGAGTGAAGATACCTATAAAATGCTTCATTCTTTCCACACTCCTTTCTTTTTCATTATTTTCCATTCATATCTCTTTCATTCCTGCTTTACCTGTAAAAAAATAAATGGTTTGTATGTAACTCATTCAAACCAAAAAAGCCCAAATCGTGTGAGATTTGAGCCTTAAATGAATGCTGTTTTTTTATGTTGTTGCTAGTTCTTGTACTTCTTTTACTCTCTGTGCAAATTCCTCGTCCGTTAAACCGTGCTCTTTTACATAGCGGTTACGAGGATTTACGCGACACTCGTGAGAGCAGCTGCGTAAATATTTGTGCTCGTTTTCTTCAGAAGCTAAAATCTTACGGTTACACGCTGGATCTGCGCAGTTTACGTAGCGCTCACAAGGCTGTCCGTCAAAGTGGTCTTTACCAACAATTACGTGTTCTTTTTGGTTTACAGGAACGCTGATACGCTCATCAAACACGTAGCACTGCCCGTCCCATAATTCACCTTGCACTTCTGGGTCTTTACCGTATGTTACAATTCCGCCGTGAAGCTGACTTACATCCTCAAAGCCTTCTTCTTTTAACCAGCCTGAGAACTTCTCGCAGCGGATACCGCCCGTGCAGTATGTTAAGACTTTTTTATCTTCAAACATTTCTTTGTTTTCACGAATCCAGTTTGGCAGCTCGCGGAAATTACGGATATCTGGGCGTACTGCACCTCTGAAGTGACCTAAGTCAAACTCATAGTCGTTTCGCGCATCAATTACAACCGTATCTTCCTGCTGCATTGCTTCGAAAAACTCTTTTGGACTTAAATAGTTACCTGTTGTTTCAAGTGGGTTTATGTCGTTTTCAAGACGTAATGTTACGAGCTCTGGGCGATGGCGAACGCGTAATTTTTTAAACGCATGCTCATCGGCTTCATCTATTTTGAAGACCATTTCGCTAAAGCGAGGGTCTTGCTTCATTACTTCCATGTAGCGATTTGTTTGTTCTACTGTTCCTGAAACTGTTCCATTAATTCCTTCAGAAGCTACTAAAATTCTTCCTTTTAGTTCAAGCTCTTCGCATAGCGCAAACTGCTTATCACGAAATTCCTCTGCGTTTTCAATTGGAACATACATGTAATAGAGAAGAACTCTATAAGGTTTGTTAGTACTCATTTTTTTGTTTCCACCTATCTGTTCATATTTGCAAGATATAATGCATATAGGTTGTTTTACATTGAAAATCTTACATTTACGTTACGATCTGTAACCTTATATATAATACTAAAAAAAAGAACATCTGTAAAATCAAATGTTCTTAGTTCGAAAATTTATGGTACTAAAATAAGTTTTCCTGTCGTTTTTCTTCCTTGTAATAAACGATGAACATGCGCTGCATCTTCAAGTGGATACGTTCCACCAATCAGCAGTTCAAGCTCGCCGTTTTTCATATAGGTTAACAGCTCTTGTAAACTTTGCTGATACAAACTAGGCTTTGCCATCATTTGTGGTAAAAAGAACCCCATTACGGACTGGTTTTTCTCCATCAGCCTTCCTGGATTAAATTTTACAGGCTGACCGCTTGCCATTCCGTAGAATACAAGACGGCCAAACGGCGCAAGACAATGCAGAGAATCGTAAAAAATGGACCCTCCAACCATTTCTAAAATTACGTCCGCTCCGTGCTTTGTTTCTTCCATCACTTTGTTTTGCCATCCTGCTTCCGTATAATTAATGAGAACATCGGCTCCTAGACGCTTGGCAATAGCAAGCTTTTCATCTGAGCTCGCTGTGGCAATTACGTTAGCACCAAACTTTTTCGCAAGCTGCACAGCAAGCGTACCAACGCCTCCTGCAGCAGCGTGTACCACAACAGTTTCTCCTTTTTCAATTCTCCCCATCGTTTTTAAAATGTGATACGCTGTTAAGCCTTGAAGCGGCAAGGCAGCTGCTTGCTTAAGATCAACTCCGTCCGGCAGCGGAATAAGACCTCTAGAATCGGCAAGCGTATACTCCGCATACCCTGTTGCTCGGTGTGACCCAAGCAGCGTAACGACTTTCATTCCAACTTTTATTCCTTCTACTTCTTCACCAAGCTCAACAACCTCTCCTGCCACTTCAGAACCAGGAATAAACGGAAGCGGCGTATCAACAACGTACGCTCCTTCTCTTCTAGCCGTATCAGCGTAATTAACACCAATCGCTTCTACTTTAATCAAAACGTCTTTCTTTTTCGGGACGGGTCTTGCCAAATTAATCACTCTTAGTACATCTGGACTACCGTATTGTTTGAATTGAATCGCTTTCATTTTTACTCCTCCTTTTTAGTTAACACGTATAGGGGTCTCGCCAACATTTCGGAAATTTTGTACGGTAAGCAGATAAAACTATAAAAATTGCCTATTATGTGTACGTTAAGACCTTACCAAAAAGGTATTAATCTTTAATAAACGGTACTTTGATTTTGGTAGTGGGTTTTGGGGCTGTGAATTGGTCGTTTTAAGGGTATACATGGCTTTATTTATCTAAGAACCATAAACGAACGTTATTAGAACATCCCTTTTATATCAACGGTTCCAACCTTAACGTACAATATTTCCGTTTTGCTGTCTGTACCCCGTATAACGATCGCTTTCAATCAATGAATCTGCCACTCTTCGCGTTTTAGTAAACGTGCCTTCGTATTGAAAATCGCTCATTACAGTCTGAAGTTCATAGTGAAGAGCTTGATGCTTTTTACCAGTAGCAATACCGTTAATAAGCTGCGTCGCTTCATCTCTTACCTCGCGCATCGTTAAATCCACTACTAGCTCTGTCAGATCAACTTTCAGCTGTTCGTTTTCTTTCCCATTTTTCCTGACTGCTTTTTCCGTTCGGATGACGGCTGATTCCATTGCATATAAACCAATAGCAAGGTTTGAAAGCTTCATTAAGGCTTCTTGCTCGTGGACTATATGCTCTTTTGCTACTTTTAATGCTTCACTTAAAAGTAATAGAAGAAGATAGCGCACTGTGTGAACAGCCTTCTTTTCAAGAGGGAGAAGGTCATTTTCTTCTTTTATAGCGCCATATGCTTGTTCAAGTGTTTCCTGATTTAAAACAAGCTCTCCACTTTTTACTTTTCGCAGAAAGTGCATCGGTAAGACCAGTCTATTAATCTCGTTTGTTCCTTCAAAAATCCGATTAATACGCGAATCGCGATAAACTGATTCAATTTCGTAATCTTGAATAAACCCAGCACCGCCGTGTAGCTGAAGCGCTTCGTCCACCACCGTGTCGAATGCTTCAGAGCTATATACTTTACACACTGAGCACTCCATCGCAAACTGACTAGCAGTTTGCGCGATTAGCTTTTGCTCACTTGTTAAGTCTTCTGGAGTGCACGCATCAGACGCAGCCTTCACTATGAACGTACCGCCAAACGACGATGGTTTTACGTCTTGAAACATTGTTTCCACTCCCTCTCTTAAACAGTTTGTAAATAATTCTGTAAAAACGCACACACGTCATCTGGAAGCGGTACGCTCTTTTGCAAGTCAAAATCGAAGTGAACAAGAACCGCTTCTCCTCTAGCAATTAACCTATTCGTTTTACTGTCCGTAATTTCGTGACCGATCGTAAAGCTTTTATGACCGATGCGCGTTACGTACGTGGAAACAACAAGTGTTTGATTAAAATACCCTTGGGCAATAAAATCACATTTGGTGGAAGCAATTAAATAAGCCCACTTGCTTGAATCCATTTTCACACCCATTTTTTCAAAGAAATCAATTCGCGCTTCTTCTAAATAAATAAAATAGCTTGTATTGTTAATATGACCCAGTGCATCTGTCTCGCAAAATCTCACTTTAATTTTCGTATCGCTCATGTTTAACCTCTCCTCTTCTTTGGTGATTGCTCGTTATTTTTTGATATGCTCTTTTTCATACGTATAAAACCCTTTTCCCGTCTTGCGCCCAAGCTCTCCTTTTTCTACTTTTTCTTTTAGGAATTCGGGAGGTAAATCGCTTGGATCTCCCGTTTCTGCATAGCGCTGATTCATTACGTAGTAGCCAACATCAATACCGGATAAATCCATTAATTCAAATGGTCCAATCGGATGATTAAGCGCTTTTTTACAAATTAAATCAATATCTTTGAAGTCCGCATAACCGTTTTCGTAAAGAAACATCGCTTCTTTATGAAGAGCGCCTAAAATACGATTAGCGATAAAACCAGAGATTTCTTTTTGAAGCAAGACTGCTGTACGATTCATTTGCTTACATACATTCATGGTAATCGCTGCTGTTTCTTGACTTGTTTTCTCACTCATGACAACTTCTACACAGTCCATGACTACCGGTGGGAAGAAAAAGTGCATATTTACGACTTTATCAGGTCGAGTCGTTGCAGAAGCTAGTAAAGAATTAACGATTGTCGAGCTATTGGAAGCTAAAATAGCGTGCTTTGGCGCATACTCATCAAGCTGAGCAAATACGCTTCTCTTTACTTCAAGCTTTTCAACAACCGCTTCAATCACAAAGTCAGTAGTAGAAACAGCTTCTTTTAAATCAGTAGTATACGATAGCCTAACAAGCGCTTCATCCTTTTGCTTTACGGTTAATTTCCCTTTATTAATCCACCGATTTAACAGTGTATGAAGCTGATTTCTTGCACTATTGAGTGAATGTTCATTCATATCGTGAATCGTAGTTTCATAACCTCCTAAAGCTGCTAAGATGGCAATTTGATGACCCATTTGCCCTGCACCTACAACTGTTATATGCTTAATGATCATTTTTTTATTCCCCTTTCAACTGTAGTCCATCTACTAGCATGTTATAAAAAATCGCTGCTACTTCTTGTGATGAACGTTCTCCGCTTGGCTGAAACCAAAAATAGCTCCAGTTTGTGATGCCTAAAATTCCAAGCGTTACGATATCTGCTGGCAAGTCCCCTCTAAATTCACCAGCTTTTATTCCAGCTTCAATTAGATCTTGAAGATTCATTTTAAACTGATCACGCTTTGGCACAATGCTTAAAAGGTGGTTATCACTCAAATGGCGCATTTCGCGAAAAAACACTTTAGCTCGCAGTCCCTCTTTTTTAATATCGTAAATTAATTTAAAAATCATCTCATAGAGTTTTTCTGCGCAAGACAGCTCATCAGCACGCAAAATGGTTTCTTGATTTTCAACTAAGTGCTCAATATATGAGCGGTGAATATCAAGCAGCACTTCTTCTTTGCTTTTAAAATAATAATAAAAGGTTCCTTTGGTCACGTTCAATTCATCTGCAATATCTTGAATGGACGTTTCTTTAAAGCCTTTCTTTGCAAATAGTAAAATGCTTGTTTCCATGATGCGCTCTTTCATTTTCTCCGCCGCCTTTTGAAATTTAATAAGTTATGTTGCGAGCAACCCCCCGTCTACAACTAGAACATCACCTGTGACGTAATCGGAAGCTCTTGATGCTAAAAAAACAGCTGCTCCCTTTAAATCAACGTCTGTACCAAAACGCTTGAGCGGCGTTTGTTCTAAAAAGTAATCTCTTCCTTCTCTCATCGTCATAGCCGCCATTTTCGTCGGGAAGAATCCTGGAGCAATTGCATTTACTTGAATGTTATGCTGTCCCCACTTTACGGCTAAATCCTTCGTAAACGTAATAACGGCTCCCTTACTTGTGTTATAGCCAATAGAATTCATATATTCTGGATGTGAACCTCCAAATCCAGCGACCGATGCGATATTGATAATCTTGCCTTTTTTAGCATGTATCATATGTTTTCCAGCTTCTTGAGCCATTAAAAATGTGCCTGTTACGTTTGTTTGAAGCACTTTCTGCCAAGCTTCTAAAGGCATCTCTTCCACCTTTGATCCCCATGTTGCTCCGCTGTTATTAACCACAATGTCAATTTTTCCAAACTGAGCAATGACCGTATCCACCACGTTTTTAACATCTTCTTGATTCGTGATGTCACACTGTATTGCTAACGATTCAACGCCTAGTTCTTTTATTTTTTCGGATACGCTTTCACAAGATTCCAACTTTCGAGAGCAAACGATAACGTGAGCACCCGCTTCAGCTAATCCGGTTGCAAACTGTTCACCAAGGCCTCGGCCTCCTCCCGTTACGATTGCGACCTGACCTGTTAGGTCAAAGAGCTCTTTCACATGCATCTTTTCCCCTCCTCGCAGAATTGGCTATACTTACTAACCGGTTGGTATGTTTCATATTTATCATATACCGAATCATTTTATAACAGCAAGTATTTTTTAGAAAATTTAAACAGTTATTATTTAAAAAAAGAGTTTGGGACATAACAAAATGATTGCTTCTAAGAGACGAACAATAGCTGTTCCAATCTTTTTGGTTTGTCTCAACACGTTCGTTCCATTGCGCTACGGCCACTCGCTTTCCGCGGGGAGGAACCTGAGCTTCCTCGCTGCGCTGCGGGATCTCCGTTTTCCCTCTCTTTCCCGCAGGAGTCGAGTGTCCTACGCTCCATTCCACCCTGTTTCCAACATTGTTTTCACAATCAACCAATAAACCTGAACGATTAAAAGTGAGAAACTCTCAATCGTTCAGGTTTATCATTGGCTGAATTACTTATGTCCCAGCCTCTTTTCGATTTAAATATTAAAGAAAATACCTATTAATGAATAGATAATAATTGTTGAAAATAACACCGTCATATGAATTAGTGAAAAAATAAACATTGATTTTGCCCATTTTTCTTTATCCATTTTTCGGTACCCCGTAATGCTAAGCACAAACCAAGCAACGCTTAATAGCAAGGCAACGAGCATTAAACCTATGCTTAACGTTCCGAATAAAAAGCTAATGACAACTAAAATTGCGAGGTAACTATTTGTTTGAATGTACGTGCGCTCAAACCCTTTAACTACCGGAAGCATTGGTACATTAGCTGCTTTGTACTCGTCATGTTTACGGATCGCAATGGCATAAAAGTGTGGCATTTGCCAAATAACAGTTACAACGAATAATCCTATAATGGCTGGATGAGTCACGTCTGGATAAATAGCTGCCCATCCGATTAACGGAGGCATTGCCCCTGAAATACTTCCGACTTCTGTATTATAAATTGTGCGGCGCTTTGTCCACATTGTATACGGAACCACATAAAAAAACAGCCCTAGAAATCCTAACAAGGCAGCGAGTGGTGTCGTTAATGCAAGAGCTCCAATTCCGAGAATGGCCATGCTGCTTGCAAGTACTAATACAAATGTTGGTTTCACTTCACCGGTTACAGTCGGTCTGCTTTTTGTTCTTTCCATAATGGCATCGATGTCGCGATCGTAGAGGTTATTAAAAGCCCCAGCTGCACCGATCACAAGGAAAGAGCCGATAAAAGCTAAAATAATTTCAGGAATATTATCAAACAGACTCATGTCATATGTGTACAAAGCTAAGGTTAACCCGGCAAACATAGGTATTAAATTCGATTTAATAATGCCTGTTTTAATGGTTTGGGATAAAATCGCCACAAACGTTTGCTTTGGTAACGATGCTTGTTCAGCATGATGATTTGTTTTTGTAGTACTTTGCATGATTGTTTGTTTCATTCCTTTGTCAATTTTACCGCCTTTGCAGTAAAAAAGTAGTTTTAAGTAGTCTCCTACTCCATGCTCTTCTTAAATAATAACAACTCACTATTTATTTGACTAACTTCTAAGAAGAAGCTCACAAAAAATACATTTTTGTACAAGTGTTAACCTATTTTGGTCTTTCCATTCTTTTAATCGTTAACAAACCCTTAGTCACAAAGCAGTTCTAATGAAGCAAGACGAACATAATATTTTTATTTTATCATAAAAATATTCATTTCGGATAGGTATTCATAGCATTTAATGACAAAATTCGACTTTTGTTCACATTTTCACAACAGAAAAAAGCGCAGAATAATTTCTACGCTCACAAAATATCAATCCATATTTTAATTGCCGTTGCTAAAATTAATAGTGCAAGAGCGATTTGTAAAACCTTTGTATTGATTTTTTGCCCTGCCTTTGCTCCAAGAGGAGAGGCGATTAAGCTTGCAATAACCATAATAAGAGCTGGACCGTAATCAACTTGCCCAGTCGTTACTTTTCCTACCGTTGCGCCAATTGATGAGATAAACGTAATGGCTAGAGAAGAGGCGATTGTCATACGTGTTGGAATTTTAAGAACAACAAGCATAATCGGTACCAATAAAAAGGCTCCCGCTGCTCCGACAATACCAGATCCTACTCCCACAATGAAAGCTAAGCCAGCAGCTAACCATTTATTAAACGTTACTTGATCAAGTGGCAGGTCATCAATGCCTTTTTTCGGAACAAACATCATAATAGCAGCGACTAACGCTAAAATTCCATATACGAAGTTAATACCTTCTTCTGACATCATTTGAGAACCAAACCCACCAATAAAGCTTCCGATTAAAATGCTAGCTCCCATATAAAGAATAAGGTTTTTGTTTAAATAACCTCCCTCTATAAATGTTGATTTATCAACGGTTTGAGCCGTTGGTGGGGTGTCAAAAAAATATTTTTCG
>NZ_JBXDLD010000125.1:0-1575 GCF_056820425.1 Priestia sp. KCTC 13724
CTCATCATCAAAATGCGATGATGAGAACCCTTTTTCATTATTTTTGGCTAGTTATGTCCCAGCCTCTTTGTTTACTTAAAAATCAAAGTTGTCTGGATCTGGACCTACTCGGTGATTTTGGTTTAGTGCATCAATTTGTTTCATTTCGTCAGACGTTAGCTCGAAATCAAAAATATCAGCATTTTGGATAATACGGTGCTCTTTTGTTGATTTTGGAATCGTGATAACACCGTTTTGAACATCCCAGCGCAAGATTACTTGAGCCGTAGATTTATTGTGCTTAGAAGCAATCGCAGACAGTACATCGTTATCAAGCAGTTCGCCCTGCATAAGCGGAGACCAAGCTTCTAGCTGAATGTTTTGCTGTTCACAATAAGCACGAAGCTCTTTTTGCGTTAAGCGCGGATGATATTCGACTTGGTTGATGACTGGCTTCACCTCAGCATCTTGTAGTAAATCTTCTAAATGATGAATTTGGAAGTTGCTTACGCCAATTGCTTTTACCTTGCCGTCTTTATAAAGCGTTTCTAACGCACGCCATGCGTCCTTATATTTTCTTTCAACTGGCCAATGAATAAGGTAAAGATCTAAATAGTCTAATCCAAGCTTTTGAAGACTAGTTTCGTAGGCTTTAAGCGTTTCTTCATACCCTAAATCACTATTCCATACTTTTGACGTTACGAATAGCTCTTCACGTGAAAGACCCGTCTCTTGTAGACCTTGTCGAATTCCTTCACCAACGCCTTCTTCGTTTTCGTAGATGGCTGCTGTGTCAATACTGAGGTAGCCGTTTTTAATCGCAACTTTTACAGCTTCAACTAACTCAGGTCCTTCTTCCACTTTAAATACGCCTAAACCAAACCCGGGCATCTTTACGCCGTTATTTAATGTTACTGTATCTTGTAAATGCGTAATCATGTTATCAACCTCCAATAGTAAGTACATGACTTATAATAAGAGAGAGTTAATAAAATGAAAAGTAAGCACTTTAAAGTGATATAGGTACTTCAAAGTGCCTATAGAGCTTATGAATAGACATGTACGTGCTCTTTAATAAAGTCTCTTAAGCTGTCAATCTCAAGCAATTCTTCTTTACAAAGCCGACCAAGATTCGTTAACTTTTCAATTTGCTTACTAGACACACGTTCGTAGTAAGCGTGCTGATGTGGCTTTTCTTGTGCAATTAGGTCATGCGAGACGTAGCCTCTTGCATCCAAATATTGATGATTTGGTAACACGCAGTATGCATGAATAAGCACCACTCTTGGTGCGCTTTCATCTTTAAACTTAAAGTCTGAATTCCACATAAACTCTATAGGATAGCCAAGCTCTTGGTGTAAGGCAATCGCAAATAGGTGAGGGCGAGTAGTTATGTAGTCGAAAAGTTGAAAAGATGTATTTAGAATAGTTGTTTTTAACTGAAGTGTTGTTTCAAAGTGAGACACGCTGCATTACCTACCTTTTCTAGCAATATACCAGTATATTGTAATTTTTTCTTCCTTTTTTCTATATAAGTTGAATTTATCTTTTACAATCGAATGCACAATCGATCAATAACTTTTCTAGGTGAGTCAT
>NZ_JBXDLD010000126.1:0-5188 GCF_056820425.1 Priestia sp. KCTC 13724
TTCATTGGTAAGTGTTACCCTTATACTTCAACAGAGAGTAATTGTAATCCTTTAATTCAACTTATATAGACATAAAAAAGAGCCATTATGTTTCCAACAATGACTCTCATACTTTTTTATTTTCTAAAGACTATTATATAGCATCATTATGACTATCTAGCGAAATAGGAGGTCTCTTTAAAGGAACTTTCCAGTGCCACCAGTTGAAGATTCTAGCGATGATGATACACCCAAGGAAGATTCCGGTACAAGTTCAATGCTATCCGCTCATTAGCATTGCGGGTCCTGCCGACCGTGCAAATAATTCTAAAAGAGTACTTACAAATGTTAATCCGTTTACAACTTATTTTGTCGGTTATAGCTCTTCCTCTTATGTTATATAGTTTCATAACAAAGGATTATACTTTGCAGCCCTACGCGACGTTACTTTTCGGTTTAATCATGTTAATAATAGGACTGGTACAATTTCAAAATAAAAGTAAAGCTTTTTCTACATGTATGGTAATTACATGCTTAGATAAAAGGTGGATGACTTGCTCTTACACAATATAATATAATTTTATAATTTGTCCAGTGAAAAGATGGCAAAATAAAAAACTGTCTCCAGTAATAAAGAAGAGACAGTTTTTTATTTAAAGAGTTAAACGACATGATAAAAATGCAATTTGTAAAAAATAGTCTGACATTTAATATATCATATCTAACTAAAAAATCAATTATTTAGAGGGTAAAGCATATGTATAAAAGGTGCACTTTTTATACATTTGTTTGGGTTACGCCCTTGTATAAAACCCTTACGCGTCAAGGATGTATAAAAAGCTGCATAAATCAGAAACAAGGCCTCATCGAGAACCCTACTCCCATAAGGGTTCTTTTTTGGGGTGTGTTCCGGAAAGAGACATTATGTTAACTGAAAATGAATACAGTATTCATGAAAAATAGCTATCTACTTATCATTTTAATGAAAATAGTGTTATTATTTAAATATTAAAAAAATAAGGAGACTATCTATGAATTCACTAAATTATTCAATTGTCGATGTTTTTGCCCAAGGAAAATATACAGGAAATCAGTTAGCTGTTTTTAAAAACGTCAAGAATATTTCTGATAAAGAAATGCAACAAATAGCTAAAGAAATCAATTATTCAGAGACTACTTTCATTTTATCTAACACAAAAGAACTTGGTGGATATGACGTTCGAATTTTTACACCTAATGAAGAGGTTCCTTTCGCAGGTCATCCCACTTTAGGTACTGCCTATGTCATTCAGAATGAAATAGAAGAAGAAGCTTCTAATGAGCTTACTTTAAATTTTAAAGCTGGCCAAATTTCTGTTACTTCAGATGTTCAAGAGGATACTATTTGGATGAGACAGAATGAACCGACTTTTAGACAGGTTTTAGACACTAGTAGAATAGCTGAGGTATTAAATGTAGAAAAAGGTTACATAGACGATCGTTTCCCTATTCAAGAGGTTTCGACAGGACTCCCAGTGATTATTGTTCCTTTAAAATCTCTTGAAGCTGTTAAAAGGGTGAAAATAAATAAAGAAAAATGCTTTGAATTGATTGAACATACTGATGCAAAAGCTATAATGGTATTTTGTCCAGAAACATATAATTCTGAAAATCATGTAAATGTTAGAGACTTTGCTGATTATTATGGAGTTCCTGAAGATGCAGCTACTGGAAGTGCTAATGGCTGTCTAGCAGCTTACCTAGTCAAATATCGATACTTTGAACAAGATGAAATTAATATTCGTGTAGAACAAGGATACGAAATTTCAAGACCTTCTTTATTATTTTTAAAAGCGAAGAGTGATAATGAAAAAATCCATGTTCATGTAGGAGGAAAAGTAGAAAAGATTGCCCAAGGCGAATGGTTCTTATAATTAATTTACTTTGGATAGAAAATTAAAAGTAAAGTTAGATATCAAAAAAGCATGAGAATTTCAAATTCCAAGCTTTTTTGATATCTAAAAGCCGTTGTATGTCAACTACACACAAGCTCAAAAACGCCTTCATTTAGCGTTTTTTCTGTGTTAGTAGAAAAATGTGTTCTTTCAGTCTAAAAACCTCTCAAAAGCAATTATGGAGTCTGGGACGAGGGCGGACACAGGCGACGATACAAGTCGCAGCAAAAGTGATCGTGTGGTAAGGACTAGTTTTTTTGATGTGTTCCTAAAAGAGTGTTTATGTAAACTAGTTTTGTATATGGTATACATAGCTTATATTTTAATCTTGAGATAAATAAATCCAATTTCTTTCATCAAATTCTTCAATAATATAACTTGAACCTATATCTTTTAAAATTTTATTGAAAAATTTTATGTCAACTTCGTGATCATACAAATCTTCTTGAATGTATTCTGTAAAGATAAAGTTTGTTAAATTTGTATTGTTAACAAAATCTGAAAAGAATGATTTTAGAAAGTATGAATTTTCTTCACTTAATTTTTCGTCATTGATTAATGAAATCCTGAAAACATTTAAAATCGCATTAATATCTTCTTCATCCATATAACATAATGGATCTAGTTTTTTATCTTCTTCTGTGAATGGTTTTCTAGTGTCTTCAATTACTACATAAGAGAAGATTTGTCCGTCTTTTGATACTCGAAAAATTTCCAAATCCCGCAATTTTATAATTCTATTAAACGATACCATAATTTCCTCCTACCCAAATAACAATTCAAATTAGATACTACTAAGTTTAAAGGTATAGTATTTATTTTACAGTAAAATAATCTTATTTGTTGTTAATGAATATATACATACACATAAAAAAGGGATTTGCAGCTGTAAATTTCTTTTTTGTTTCCTAGAAGCTGGATTATGTTAACTAAGGATGGATGAAGTATACATGTAGTTATGCTCATCTTTTAGGGTCTGCTACTAAGTTTCATGGAAAATAAAGTATTTACTTTGCTTTCTGATAAGTTTAAAATTATTTAGAAGATTCTTTTAAGAGGTGTAACTTATGAGTATAGAAGAAGAATTGTATAATTCAGCAATTGATTTTGTTCAAAAGCGTTACCCCAAAGGATGGGGAGGAGCAGCAGCCATGAGGCTAGAAGACGGACAAGTATTAATTAGTGTTGCTCCTGAAGTAATTAATGCTTCAACAGAGTTATGTATGGAAACAGGTGCTATCTGTGAAGCCCATAAGCTTGGTTTAAAGGTTACTCATAGTATTTGCGTTGCCAGAGATGATGAGAATTCAAATTTTAAAGTATTAACTCCTTGTGGGGTATGCCAAGAGCGTTTGTTTTATTGGGGATCAGAGGTTAAAGCAGGTATCTATTCTGCTGAAAACAATCTATTATTCAAAACTTTAAAAGAAATTCAACCATATCACTGGTATGAAGCTTACCAAGAAGAAGCTCATCAATAAGTAAGAGAGAATACTATATTTTTAGTGTTCTCTCTTTTTGTTTCCGATAAATCTTGATTATGTTAACTAACTTTGCATAGAGCATACATAAACTATAATGACTTTATAAGGGAAATAGTAATTGCATAATATAGTCATAAAATAGCCCTATAAATACGATACAGCCTAATGTTAAAAAAGCACTCCAAAGGAATATAAAATACTTTTTCTTTACTATGTAGCAATACAGACTTAAAAAGGTAAAGATAATAAGCAAAAAGCCCAAACTAATGATTAGCCATCCGCCTAAACTATGCTGTGACATAAAGAACTGAGCCTTTATTAAAACACTACTAGCTAAGATCATGACTAGAATGAAAGCAAGTACAAAAAAATTAAAAACCTTTAAACGAATATCGTTTGTAGATAGTTTCTTTTGTAACTGCTTATCTGATTTTATTAGATAATCTAAACTAATGTTATATACTTCACTTAATTGAACAAGGTTTATAATATCTGGGACTGACTTATTGTTTTCCCATTTCGAAATAGCTTGTGCAGTTACATGTAGTTTTTCTGCTAATTGTTGTTGAGAGTAATTATGTTCTTTTCGAAGTTCTTTTAATTTATCTCCTAGATTCATTTGCCTCTCCTCCTTCATTCCCAATATAGACGAAGTTAGGGAGACAATCACGATAATATTGGTTGTTTTTGGTAAACTCCTATATAAACCAGTGGTTGAGTTAGATTTTTAGGCTAGTAGGGGTACCTAGAAAAGGTTTTATGTTAACTGCATTTAAATAAATAACTGTAAAAAGACCTTTTCTGTTTTGGAAAAGGTCTTTTTCATGAACGTTGAACAAGATTACTCGAAATCCAATCAGCAATATGCTGTAATGGAGGTTTGTTTGTCACAACAAAAGAAGTCATGTCTTCAGCTTCTTTTTCTCGAACATTTAAAATCCAACCATTCGTCCTTAAAAATAGGAATAAACAAGCGAATGCTGTTCGTTTATTTGCATTATGAAAAGAATGATTTTGTGCTAAGCTTTCAAACAATGCTGCAGCTTTCAATTCCAAACTAGGATAAGCATCAGATCCAAAAGCAGAACTTTGTGGACGCATAATCGCACTATCCAATAATTTTTCATCTTTTACACCAATATGTTCTTTAGGTGTATAACGTTGAATCATTACACCATTTAAGAAAATGGCTTGCTTATGAGTGAGATATTTCGTCATTTGCTAAGTCCCTTACCCTTTGTTTTTCTTTTAACGATCTGCGAGGTTACGTAGCGTATTATCGTATCGATCAAATAGATCCTTCATTCCTTCTAAAAAATCTGCATCTATTTCCTCGAAACCTTCTACATTTACCGCAGGTCGCTTTTTAAGTACTACTTTACCGTCTTTTTCAAGGTCAAACACAACCATTTCACCTTGTTTAACGTTTAAGTGTTCTAAAACTTCAGGTGGAAATGTCACTCCAGAGCTATTGCCAATTTTCGTAATTTTTCTTTCCACTTCTCTCACCACCATATCCATCATAATAATACCTCCTTAGTATTAGCATAGTATTAACATATGCTGGCGATTTTATAACAGTACGTATAATTTTACGTTATCACTGTTATAACAATTATACACGGTCTGTTGACTTTGTAAACCAAAAGTCATTATTAATTGAATAAAATATCAAGAGTTTGCTTTTATATGTGTTCCGAAAAAATCCATTATGCAAATTATATCACTAGTGTTGCATAAATGTTGACGCAATTTTCAGTTTAATGTTTTTTCCTGTTTAGAGCCAAAAAA
>NZ_JBXDLD010000127.1:0-14516 GCF_056820425.1 Priestia sp. KCTC 13724
AAATTTTACTCGTCGTAAAATTTCACCGGCTTTTTCGGTTCAGAGGAGGGTTTTGTCCCAGCCTCTTTTCATTACCTCTGATTCCAAACCCTTTTCATAACTCCTTTTGTAGAAAACAAATCTATTCGATATAAGTCTGGATTCGATAAATTAGACCATTCTTGAAATCCAAAACTAGCATCAAAGTGTCGTAACAACAAGCTCATTAAATTACCATGCGTAACCAATAATGAGATTTCATTTAGATTACCCACCTCTTCATATACAACAGCTAGCGCACGCTGAGTTGCTTCTTTTGATGACTCTCCACCTTTCAATTGGAGATTTTCATCATGAAATGTTTGCTTTAATAGCTCTAACCAATTGTCTACGGGTTTTCCTGTTAGAACACGTTCCGCTAAGCGCTCATCTTGCTTAATGGAAACGCCAATCTCTGCTGCAAAAGGTGCAGCCGTATGAATCGTTCTTATGTACGGACTTGATATAATAGTTGAAATACCTAAGGGCTTTAAGTACTCTACTAGCGATAGGGCATCTTTTTTCCCTTCCTTCGTTAAAGGGGCATCAAAATCTTGTCCTTCAGCTTTACAGTGCCGTAGTAAATAGATTGTTTTCATTTTCTCCTCCTGAAAACCTATTAAGCTCACATACATTCATACTATTCGTCCATTACTCTCGCCTAAAATCATAAACATCATTTGGAACATGCAGCGAGTGTCCGTTAATCTCGACCGTATCTTTACCTTGCCAATGAATATCCGCACTGCTTTCTTTATAGTTCCAGTAAATATTCTTTTCTTTATTTCCTTTATTAAAAACAAGCTCCCCTCGAACAGCATAGCCGGTAGTTGCGCCTCCGTCCGAGAGGTATGCTTTTAGCGTATAGGCACCATCGGGTGATGTGGATTCAGTAAGATATTTTCCTTCAGGAAGACGACTCATATCAAAAAATGTCCGATATATGCCGTATCCCAAAAGACTGATACAACCACAGCACCCGATTAATAACCACTTCGTAAGCTTCTCTTTTGTTTTAATGACCTTTAACAACTTCCATCCTCCGCTTTAGTTCACTTTTAAAACTCCATCTTCAATGTATCTCAGTAAAATTTTCCGCTCTTCTTCAAACAGCATAGATAAATCATCCATTTTTGCTACAGGCTTCCATGCTACATCAACAATGAGGTTATCAGGATCTTGGAGCTTCTTTTCTCCACCTACTAACTGAACAGCAAAATATTTAATATGCACATCAACACCGTATGTGACCGTATCGTATTCATGGACTTGACCTAGGATTTCAACCTCGTATCCCGTCTCTTCCAAAACTTCACGAACGCAGCATTCTTCAAATGTTTCACCGCCTTCTAGCCCACCTGACGGAACAGACCATAGCTCTGGGTGATTTGGCTTTTCTTGCGCCACCATTAATAATTCGTTATTTTCATTGATGCAAATCGCTGCTGCGCCTTTCCAGTTTGACATGCAAAATCCTCCTCCATTCAGTTATAGCTTCTTCATTAACAACAGTTCATCTCGAATTGGAATTTCATCATAACCAACCAAAGGAATACTTGGCTTTTGTTTTCTTGCTTCTTGAACTGCGTTTGGAAATAGGTAAGCTAAATGATAACCACGCCTTTGGTAAAACCGAAGAGCCTTTACGTTATCATTTGTTGTAATGAGCGTTACCTTCGTGCAACCTACGGATTTTGCTTTCTCTTCCACTGCTTTCATGAGGGCCGTGCCGAATCCGCTGTTTTCCTGCAAGCTATCTAACGAGATTATTTCACATTCTTTTTCTCGTATTTCATAGGTGACTAACCCAATGATGTTATTGTGCTCGTCATATAAGATAAACCCACACAGAGAGGAACAGTCATACGCACCAACAGAAGTAACCATTTTTGTACTTCCCCAATGCTTTTCTAAGAATCGACTGACTTCTTCTCTGTCATCAATAACAACGCGGCGAATTTCCACTTTTCAACACCCCTGTTCCCATTTTATACTATTGTTCTATTTTTTTACATAACAAAAGTAAATAAATAACATCTATCCTTTCTACGACTAAAGATGTATTCCTTTTCATTCATTGTACCGTGGCTGTTTTTATGGACTACATCATAAACTAATGGTAAAGGAGTGAATGATGATGATTACCCACTATGCAAATCTCGAACTGCTTACGGTATCTATTCAAGGTGTCAAACAATTTTATGAAAAAGCACTACATTTAGAAATGACAAACGAAACAACTGAGTTTATTCAGTTCAGACTGACTCCATATAGCACGCTTAGTTTCAAGGAATCCTACGAACCAATTAAGCCCGCACACTTTGCCATTCAAGTGTCTTATCAGTTGTTTACTAATGCTGTTACACTTTTAAAAGAATCTGGGGTGTTTTTGTTAGCTCAAAACGAAGGAAATCCTATCGATGAACATAACGGTCGAAAAAACGTGTATTTCCGCGATTGTGACGGTAACTTACTTGAGTTAATTGCACATGACTATATTCATGAAAATAAGTTAAAGAGCTATGGTAAGCTGAATGCATTATATATAAGAGAAGTAGGATTTCCAGTAAAAGACGTTGGAAAGTTTCGAAGCTGGCTAAAAGAAACTTTCAGCATGAAAACAGACGAAGATGATGACTACTTTAACTTTGTGATTGGTGGAACAGCTTATGCAGTGGTCGTCTCAGAAAAGCGGCCGTGGATTCCTATCGCCATGAAAGCACTACCTCCTAACATAAAGGTGACGCTCGGTACTCCACTTCCGCTAACCAATCAGCAAAATTTTATAAACAACGGCTATCAATTCTCTTTAGTACACACACCTGAATTCCAGCACAGTTTTCTTCAGGATTTACGGTTGCCACCTGATTGCTATTAGGTGTATACTTGTAAAATTATAGAAGATTTATAGACTAGGAGGCGCAGCATGCAAACAACAACAGATACACTACGCCTACTTGAACAACTGGCTTCCAATGCTTGGCCAGCTCATACAACTGAAAAACTCGATGATTGGACGATGCGCTATACGTTTGGTTATACAAAGCGCGCCAATAGCGTCCACGCGGTTGGCTCACTTCCTTTTGATTTAAACTGGCTTCAAAAGGTTGAGAATTTTTACGAAAGCCGTAACACAGCGTCATGTTTTCATATCTCTCAGCTTTCACCAGCACAGTTAGATGAAACACTGGGTTCAAAAGGTTATAAAAAAAGCGATGAATGCTTTACGATGATGGCAGCCTGTGAAGATACGCTCCAAAATGTCAAGCTGGACATTCAGTATGATGCCGACTATTTACGCGAAGCAACTCCTGCTTGGATTGATGAGTTTCTGACGTTAGAAGGCTTTTCAAAAGATCGCTTTGACGCCTATACTCATATCTTTTCCAGCATTCATGCTTCTAAGACGTTTCTGCGCTTATCAAGCAATAAAGAAACGGTGGGTTTAGGATCCGTGGTAGTTGAACAAGGGTACGGATGCATCAGCAACATAATTGTACACGCTAAACATCGCCGAAAAGGGATTGCCAAAGAGCTGGTGAGCGCGCTCGTTCAATGTGCTCAAAGACAAGAAGCTGACTATGTTTACCTGCAGGTTGTGAAAGAAAATAAGCCAGCAGTTGATTTGTATGAAAAGCTTGGTTTTAAAGCAGTATCTTCTCATCATTATCGTATTCTGAAGAAATAGGTGAAAAAGATGAATGAAATCGATCAATTTTGGCAGGATTTTTGCAAAAAAAATAACCTTACTAACGTCTCGTACAAAGAAGCATTTCAGTTCGGCGCGTCTTCTGGCTGGCTTGCTTCCTTAGTTGTTGAAGGTAAAAAAACAGCTACCACATCCGGCTATGTTTTCTATGAACTTGAAAACGAAGAGTTACCAAAAAAAGGAGATTATTCGATTGTGCTAGACGAAAACAATCAGCCAGTTGCCGTTATTCAAGTTCAATCGGTAGACGTTTTGCCGATGAACGAGGTATCAGAAGAATTCGCATTAGCTGAAGGTGAAGGTGACTATAACTTCTGGTGGCGCGCTCACGAAGAATTTTTCACAAACGAATTAAAGCCGTATGGAAAAACATTTTCTCCTGATTTAATGGTCGTTTGTGAGCGTTTTGTAAACCTGAGCTTAAAAAATTATTAACATGTTCAGAGTACATAAAAAAGCTTTTAAGAACCAAATTCTTAAAAGCTTTTTCTATCATTTCTTCACGAAAAACAGCTGTAACATCTTTTCTAAAAACAGCTCATACTTTCTAAACCAACCTCTAAATTGTGTGAATAGATCATTGGCTTAAATACTTATTTTCTATACTCTTATGGTTTTGTCAGCACTATTCTAGAGGTAGTCTCGGCTTTTCATCTTGATAAATCGAATAAGTTTCTCCATACTTTTCGATATCTGTACACTGCTCATCACTACAGCCAAACAAATATGTACCTTCAGTTGTTCGAACGCTTACATTAAAATAATATGGATATCTGCCACCTTTATTTTTATCCATGCTGCTTTCTATAGATTTAATATCTTTTGTTTTAGCAATCTCTTGATAGTCTTTACTTTCAATTGTTCTTTGAATCATTTCATTTAGAATGATTTGTTCCTTTTCATCGGGATCATACATCCTATCAAAAGCATAATGCTTAACCAGCCAGTAAGCGTTCATTCCTACACTCATAACCAGTAAAATCTTAACTACTTTTTTCTTCATTTTCAATCGTCCTATTCTTTTACTATTTCTAAAACATTCTTCTGTCCATCAGGGCTTTCAACTACAATTAATTCGGTATTATTTATGACTACATAGCTATCAATTCATTCGTTACTATTACAGCCTGCTAGTAATATAGCAAAACAGAAGTTGATTAACAGGAAAAATTTTCTCATGCCGGTTCCTCCTATAAGTCAGAGTGCATAGATACTTTTCACGTCGCTCCCAACCACTTTATTCTAACTCCACACTCATCACAACACGTTCTTTGTTTAATTCAAACCCATTTTTCTGAAAGAAAGCTGCTGGCTTTCGGTGACCTTTTTCAGTAGATAAGTAGATTTGTGCTACTGCTTGCTGTTTGAGCTGTACTTTTAGAAATTCTAATAAGCTCGTCCCAATGCCGCTAATTTGAGCATTGGTATCCACACAAATTTCGTTGAGATAAAAATACTTATTGTTTATCCACTGCTCTTCATTTCCCACGATAAAGCCTAGAAGCGGACCATTTTCGTCTTCAAAATAACCAATTCCTAGATAGCCAGGCGTTAAGCTAATATCCATTAACCGCTTATAAGAGCTTTGAAGCGTCCATGGTTCATTCCAAGGTTCCTCGTTAAATACACGCGC
Source organism: Priestia sp. KCTC 13724 (assembly GCF_056820425.1). Taxonomy (NCBI): domain Bacteria; kingdom Bacillati; phylum Bacillota; class Bacilli; order Caryophanales; family Bacillaceae; genus Priestia; species Priestia sp. KCTC 13724. The sequence goes on from NZ_JBXDLD010000127.1 coordinate 5,361, forward strand.
AAACAGCTTAGCTGCAGGCTTTAAATCTTTTATAGTAAGCTTTCGAATTGGTTGGTTCATTGTACACGTCCTTTCTTCTTTCTTATTGTGAAATGAGGTTATAATGTCTAAGGGCAAACTCCACGCCATCTTCATCTGATTTTTTCGTCACAAAATCAGCTATTTCCTTTAAGCGTTGACTACCATTTTCCATCGCAACACCAACACCTACAGTTTCAAGCATATCAATATCATTGTCACCATCCCCAAAAGCCATCGCCTCCGAAGGTTGTATCTTAAAGTACTCTAACACTTTTACAATCGCCTGCGACTTTGATACGTCTGTTTCCAATACGTTTACCACATATGGGTGCCAGCGACGAAACGTATAGTGAGGAAATCTAGCTCTGTATTGATTCACCACTTCATCCGTTCCAAACAGACAAAGTAAATAGATTTCTTCTTCGTAAATGGAAGGATGAGTGTCTGGATAGGTTTGAAGCGACAAGGTTTCGAATAAAGCAGCTAAAACACCCTCTTCCTGTACTCCGTTCATGTGAAAGCCTTTCGTGTAAAAAGATAGAGCATGCTGTTTGGAATCTGAGAATTCTACAAGCTCTTTTACGTTGGACTTGCTCATACTCACTTTATGTATAACTTCATTCTGATAAGTCACGTAACCACCATTTGCAGTAATAAACACATCAATACCTAGCTCTTTTAATTCTTCGCACATAGAGAGTGGGCGTCCAGTAGTTGCTACAATAATAATGCCAAGATTTCTTAATAAACTGATGGCACGCTTTGTACTCTCAGGTATTTCGCCGCTCTTGTGATGCGTTAGCGTACCATCAACGTCGAAAAAAATGATTTTGCAGCTCATATTTCCATTTCCTTTCTTTTAGTTCTATTTTAATCCATATACGCATTAAAAAAAAGCAAATAATAGAAAAAGCACCAAAACCCTGTTGGTTCTAGTGCTTAGCTTACAATTATGAGAAGTGACGATCAATCGTCTCATTAATTTGAGTAAAGATTTTTTTGTAGCCTTCCTTATCTAAATAGCCGATACTTCCGAATAATAAATGATCAACAGGCTCAATTCTTGTAAAATCAAAAACCCCTACATCTGACGTGATTTTCAATCCAGCCGTCATGCCTATCTCATCATAAACAGCGCTTGGTGTTCCGTGGGTATTAATGATAAGACCTTTCTTTCCAGCTAGTAGCTTAGTAATACCTTCTTCACCAGTAGCATATGCAAAAGCATGGGGGATTGGAGCAAGAAACATTTGCAGTAACCTGCTGAATAGCTTCTGTATAAGAAGTTATTCAGCAGGTTACTTTTTTCTTTTATTATCTTCATATAAATTAAAAACCAACAAATGTAAGCGTTATCTTATAAAAATACGTGTCATCAATACACAAACTCCTGAATATCTTTATATTAAAATACAATTAGGAGGCCTGATTGATTTGTTGATGTTAGAAACCGCTAAGCAAATCGTAAAGCATGTGTACCCGTTTGTCTGTGTGAACCGACACGATATCTTTAAAGGAGACGTTACTTCCTTGCAGCTCTCAAAATATTTAGATCTTCATCCTGCTCACGTACCATACGTCACTGCAACAATTATTTATTTACTCGAAGCAGACGGCTATGTGTCAAAGCCGCTGATAGAATACGGAGGTATTCGAAAATGTCTGCATTAAAAAAGAGGCGTGCTAAGCTAATAAAGCTTACTACGCCTCTTTTAAGCTTTTATCGTAAACGTGGCTCTTACTTTTAGAAACTGAACAAAGACCTCTGGATCACGAGGTGAAATCCGTATCGTTTTACGCTTGCTGTACTTGATTTGAATTTGTTGAGTCGAAAGTGCGGGCGCAATAAACGGTATTTTGACAAAGCAAATACTGCGAATTTCCTTTACATTTATTTTTTTCTTAAAAGGCCCATAATAAATAGTTAACGTTTGGCCTGTGAGGTAATACCCTGTGCGAAACCAAATCGAAAGCAAGAAAGCTGCAAAAAACGCTAAAACAGCTAGTCGGATGAAGTAATGATCTTGAATAAACGGCACCATAAAAATCCCCCATCCCATCACAAAGATTCCATCTACTAAAACCGCAATACTTATGCCCCAAATTAGATACGACAACCACCAATCTTTTTTAGACGGAAAGTACAAAGCTTTTCCTCCTTTTTCTATCCTTTGTTACTTAATCTACGATAGCAATGCTTCTAACTTACCTCTTTTTTAGATTTTCTGATTTTTTCAAACGGATTACTTAAAGCACCTCACTGCTCCCCGTACGCGTATTTTATATAGTGATCACAACAGAACGAGCTTTTCATCCATATTTTCCAGCAAAAAAGTAGACCTTCTGATAAAAGGTCTACTACATCCAAGCATACATTCCCGTCACTAATAAAATAGCAACAACGATTGCCGGCAGCAAATTCGCCACCTTGACTTTGGTAATTCCAATTAAATTTAAGCCGATTGCTAGAATCATAATGCCACCGGTTGCCGTCATTTCGATAATAAGCTGATCCATCAGTGCATCTGGAACTAATCGATCAATTTGTGCAGCAAAAACAGCTATTAATCCCTGATATAAAACAACAGCTATGGCTGAGAAAATAACGCCAATCCCAAGCGTTGTACTTAGTAACAGCGAGATAAATCCGTCCATTACGGCTTTTGTATACAACACGTCATGATTGCCGCGAATACCACTATCAAGAGCACCGATAATGGCCATTGCTCCCACAACGAAGATTAATGTTGCCGTTACAAAGCCTTCAGCAACACTTCCTTGACCGCTTCCTACCTTGCTTTCAATCCAAGAGCCAATTGACGAAAGCTTCTCTTCTAGCTTCAACGCTTCACCAGCTACTGTACCAATAACAAGGCTTAAAATCACGAGTAAAAATTGCTCGCTTTTCATGCCCATCTGAATTCCTAATACCGCAATTGCTAATCCGATTGCTTGCATGACGGTAGTTTTCATGCTTTCAGGAATGTTCCGACATAAGCTCCCTAAAAGCGTTCCAACAATAATGCCTAATCCATTTGCAAGCGTTCCTAATAAAACCATCTCTATACCTCTTTCACGCTGTATGTACATCCATCATCATACTACGTATTAGTCGATTTCGAAATGTTTTTATTATTTTTATAACATTTCAACCAGCCTTCTCTTTATTCATCCCCTGCCATCTTTAAATTCAGTACTTCTTCCTCATTTTTATAGATAATCTTCATTTTAAATACATCTTCTTTACATGTTCGATCATTAAGCGTACCAACTAAAAAAGAAACAGCGTTATCATCCAATTTATTCATCATAGCTTTTACGTTTCCCGTTACCGTATCACCATCACTCGTTTGAATTTCAACCGTAATGTATTTCAATTGTTCTGGCGTTAGCTGAATCTCTTTTGGCTCTAGCGTTACCCAATTTGTTTTGCGCTCTTGATAAAGCTTGTGGTCATATATGTATTCAGCACTCCATTCTTTTCCTTCATCAGAGAAAACAGCTTGTCCTTCCACTTCTGTTTTCCCACCAAGTGAACAGCCCACTATACATATAAAAACAAAAGCTACAAGCAGTACTTTCTTCATTTATAATCCCCTTTATATCATCTTACTTCTCTATTTTTCTCACAAGAATAAACGCTTTATAACCAGTAAAGGGTGGCTGACCTAGTTTTTTAAAGAAACAGGTATAAGTATCAGCTTATTCAAATAATGGAAAAATTTACACACCTCATTATAATCAAATTTTCCGATAGCTTCAATAAAAGAAAGTGAAAATAATTATACATTTTAAAATTATTGGAAAAATTCCTCGTTAGGAAAATAGCAGTATAAGGGTCTTAATTAATTAATTAATAAAAAATGAGTTTGGGACATAACAAAATGATTGCTTCAAAAAAACGAACAATAGCTGTTCCCATCTCTTTAGTTTGTCTGAACACGTTCGTTCCATTGCGCTACGCCACACGCTTTCCGCGGGGAGGAGTCGAGTGTTCTACGCTCCATTCCACCCTGTTTCCAAACTGGTTTTTCCCAATCAACAAAAAGCCTGAACGATTAAAAGTTGTGAACTTTTAATCGTTCAGGCATAGTAGGGATTGAACTACTTATGTATCAATACCTGTACAACACTCCACTACTTAGAGTGCTTCACTTTATCAACATGTAAGTAATAACCGATTCCAGCTCCGATAAGGCCGCTGGCAGCACATATTCTCATTAAAACCATAAATACGTCAATAAGTTCCATGTATGACGTTTCAATGAATCCTTCTCCTGAGTCCAATACCTCTTTATAAGGTACAAAAAACACGCCTATACAAAAGCCTAAAACAAGACCATATATAAAACCTTTTTCTACAAACTTTGCCAACCTAATCCCCCTCACTTCACCCTTCCCATTATGAACACATCATGATATTCACCTGCATAGAAATGCGCTTTTTTTAGTTGACCCTCTACTTGAAACCCTTTTTTCTCGTAGAGCTTCATTGCTTTTTTATTTGAGACATTCACCTCTAATTCTAAGCGGATCAGCCCTAAATAGTTGTCTGCAATGTCCAGTAGTGAATCCATAAGAGCACTGCCGACACCTTTTCCGTGATAGTCTGCATGAATAGAGATACCCACTACAGCAATATGACGTTGCTTTCCTGGTTTAACATGAAGACCAGCCACCCCAACCACTTTATCCTCAATCTCTGCCACCATTAAATGCGTATCATGATTCATACTGTTCATAAATTCGCTCGGTGTCTTCACACGCTCTGAAGGTACCGCTAACGTATGGCGCGCAACGGACGGCTGAATTCTAATTTCATGAACAGCCTCTGCGTCATTTGGATGTACGGGTCTAATTTTAAGATCAATCATTTCACACTCTCCCCTTCACGATATGAATAGTCTGGTTTCTTTTTCGTTTTCATCATCGTTAACCCCATGCCTCCGAAAATGAGGACAATGCCAACACTCTGTAAAATATCTGGTCTAAAGCCTGTTAGAAGCGTATCTAGTAGAATAGCTACCGCTGGATCTAAAAACACGAGAACCGAAATGACGTTTGACGATAAAAATCGTAAACTATCAAAAAACAGCAAATAGACGATACCAGTATGTATGATGCCTGTTGTAGCTACAACTATCCAGTTAATAGAAGATAGCTCAGAAAAAGAGTGAAAGCTAACGAGCGGAATCAGCATAAAGATTCCAACCAGGGTTTGTAAAAACGTTGTTGCATAAGGACTTAGCTCTCTAATCCCTTTACCTGCTAGCGCAGTGAATGCATAAAAGAACGCAGCCAAAAGCCCCCAAACCACCCCTGAAGAAAGTAAATCGCTCATTGATGTACCAGCATTAATCCCTGAAACCAAAAGAGTACCGATAAAACAAATCCCCAGTGACATCACCGATATAAGGGTTAACTTTTCTTTATAAAGGATAGCCCCTAAAAGCAAAACAAACACCGGTGCCAAATGATAGATTGAAATAGCAACCGTAACGGACGTTTGTTCAAATGCTTTAAATAAAAATACCCAGTTTAACACAAGAAACACGCCACACACTAACGTTTGAAAAATATCTTTTTTACTCCACTTTTCTTCTTTATACTTTCCAGTTAACACCCAACAAGTGCTTAAAAATAGCGTCGCGCACATGCATCTAACAAAAACAAGCTCCACTGACTGTAAATTAGACCGCTCTGAGAAAAAGCCGATTGAACCAAAAATAACCATGGATACAATCATCTTCAGCTTAGCAGATGAAGAATTGAGAGATGCTTGATTGTGATTCATTCCTTGCACCTCCTATAAAATTGAATTTATTTTACCATAAATATCCTAACGGTACGTAACAAATCTTGAAAAAGGCTTTATTTTCTAAATAGGGTTGCTCATTGTATGTAAGCATGCTACAATTTTCACTAATAAATACGAGAGGAATGATGGATGAACAATGGATAACTAACCTAATTTTTTACATTTGAAATTTCATAATTTCAAGTCTTAAAAACTTAGGATTAGTCTGCCCATTTTTTAACCATCCCTACAAGCGCTCTGCTTATAGGCTTCTTTATGCGGGACAATAATGCGGACTCGACTAATCCTTCCAATGAAATTGGGAGGATTTTTTTATTCTCCCTGTACCGAAGGGATGATTCGATGTTAGAACTACTACAATTACAAAAATTGAAGCTTGAGTTAGATGAATACACGCTGTTTAAAGATGTAAATGTAAGTATCCAGCAAGGTGACATTATAGGTATTATCGGTAAAAACGGTGCCGGCAAATCCACCTTGCTTCGCTTACTAACTGGAGATATGAATCCAACAGATGGAAAAATTCAGCACTTTCAGCCCAACCTTTCCATTTCTATGGTCGAGCAAGAAGCAAGCTCCTACTTATTTGAAGACGTGTCATCATCAGAAGAAACGCTTTTAAGGAAATGGAACGTGCCAACCGGCAACTTTCAGCGGCTGAGCGGTGGTGAAAAGCTGAAAGCCCGCCTTGCAAGAGGTTTAGCGAACTACTCTGACCTTTTATTGTTAGATGAACCAACAAATCATCTAGATGCGGACAGCACGGCGCTTTTAATCAAAGAGATAAAGAAATACCGAGGAACGATCCTTTTGGTTTCCCATGACCGCTATTTTTTAGATCAGGTCGCAACAAAAATCTGGTCTATTGAGAATCAAAAAGTTATTGCGCACAGCGGAAACTACAGCGACTATATGAAACACCGTGAACAAGCTCGCCTTACCCAGCAGCGAGAATACGAAAAGCAACAAAAAATGAAAGAGCGTATCAACAAACAAATGAAGCAACTTACCGCTTGGTCACAGTCAGGTCATGCACGATCAACAAAAGAAGAAGGTTTTAAAGAATATCACCGCGTCAAAGCCAAGCGTTTAGATTCACAGGTGAAGTCAAAACAAAAGCGTCTTGAAAAAGAGCTGGAAAAGTTTAAAACAGAAGCTCCCGCTGAGGAGTATCAGGTTCAATTTTCATTTACCTCAACCCATAAGCACGGCAACCGCTTTTTAGAAGTAAAAGAGCTGGAAAAATCATTTATAGACCGTGTCTTATTTAAAGAAGCAAACTTCACGATTCAGCACGGTGAGAAAGTAGCGATTATAGGCCCTAACGGCAGCGGGAAAACGACGCTTTTACAAATGATAATGGAGAACGAAGCGCCGACAAAAGGCGAACTATGGATTTCCCCTTCTGCTCAAATTGGGTACTTAACGCAAGAAGTATTTGACCTTCCGCTTGACCAAACCCCAAAGGAGCTTTTTCATCGAGAAACATTTGAAGCTCGAGGGCATGTTCAAAACTTAATGAAGCATTTAGGCTTTGTCGCGTCACAGTGGAACGAGCCAATTGCCAACATGAGTATGGGTGAGCGCGTGAAATGTAAGCTGATGAAGTACATTCTAGACGAAAAAGACGTGCTGATTTTAGATGAACCCACCAATCACCTTGACTTACCTTCTCGAGAACAGCTCGAAAAAACGCTAGCGCAGTACAAAGGAACGCTGCTGATCGTTTCCCATGACCGCTACTTCGTTGAAAAGGTTACTACTGTACAGCTAATTATTGAAAATGAACGCATGAACAAGCAGCTACAAACATCAGGCGATAAGCCAAGCAACATCGATGATAAAGAAAAGCTTCGCTTAACCCTTGAAACCGAGCGTCAGGAAGTGCTTGGGAAACTAAGTTTTCTTACACCAAATCATAAGGGTTATGCAGAGTTGGATTTGAAGTTTGTGGAACTGACGAAGAGGATTAAAGAGCTACAATAAGCATTCACTACTATTCAATTATTCACTTTTTCTAGTAAACTTGAATGACAAGAAAAAGCGATTAGAAACTAAAGAGTCTAATCGCTTTTCTCTGTTTGAGCTATTCATTTAAGCTTCGTTTCTCACTTTATGAAATAAAGACATAATCAGCCAGATCACTGCTGGAAAGACAGTTCCTCCAATAATCATATAGGCTAGATAGGCTAGCAGGCGAGCTGAGTCATAATCACCGAATACCAAGACAAGAACTGCCATTATGACAAGAGCAGCTGGTATAATTTTCAACAAAGCAACTAAACCCTTCTTTTCCTCCACTTTCCATTTATTATTATAGGATGCGATGGCAGTCAAAGTTGCTGGAAAGGCAACAACTGTTAGCACGATACCAATCACAGTCAGCAGCGAATGTAAAACTCCAGAGCTCATCATCGTTCCCAACCACGCAAGCGCTGTGATTACTACTAATGAAATCGCGATATACCCCATGGAATTAGACAAGCTTTTATATTTTTCAACTAACGTCTCAGAGTCGCTATAAATTGCTTTTGTACCAGATTCTGCTCGAAACAAATGAATATCTCCTTCTGAAGTTACGTGAGACCACCCGGCGGATGCAAAAACATCAAAGTATTCATCTTCTTCTCCTACTTCAAGGGATCGGTAGTCTACGCTGTAGATATAGTCTGAGCTTTCTCCTTTTTCAAGCGTGTACCCCAAAAATTTAAAACCAGTAACGTGCCATCCTTTTAAAGAAAATCGGCGTAATTTTTTCATATCCTTCTCTTCAGCAAAAGCAAGGCCACCTGACATGATGTACTTGGTTTGTTTCATTCTTCATCCTCCCCCAATCCCGTTTCAGCTAGCTCAATCATCATTTTTCTAAGGGTTACATCTTCTCTAAGCACAGTTCTTCCTGCATCGGTAAGGAAATACGTTTTACGTCTTGAATCCGAAGCATCGTATAAGTAAATCCATTCTTTGTCTAAAAGCTTTTTAATAATGGTATACATGGAAGCGGGCCCTATTGTAATTGTGCCCTTTGATGTTTCTTCGATTAAATTCATAATAGCATAGCCGTGCCTTGGCTTTGTTAAAGCTGCCATTATGTAAAACATTGAATCTGTTAACTGCTCTGTTTTTCCCAAATCCTCACCTCTTATATCACTTCAAGATATATCATATTACGATATAACTAAATAAAATATATCATAATATGATATAACTGTCTAGATTGAATTTGGATTTTATTTCAAGATTAATGAGTAAGCCCGTAATCAAACAACGCATATAAAACATCAGGCACCTCCGGTACGATAAATGTATCAATCAAA
>NZ_JBXDLD010000128.1:0-811 GCF_056820425.1 Priestia sp. KCTC 13724
TGGAATAATTTCTCTTTCTACTAGTTCGTCATACAGCTGGGTTGATTTCTCCAAGAGGCTCGCACTATATTTTTCGATTGATTTGCGCCAGACAAATGTGAACTTATTGGCATTTGCTTCAATCTTCGTTCCATCAATGAAGATTGCTTCATTATCAATCTCGTTCTCTTGAATAAGTTGACATCGAAACTGGACAAAGCACTCACGAAGAAGCACTTGAACTTCTGGGTGAACACGAAATCGATTGATTGTCCGATAGCTCGGTTCGTAACCTTGAGCTAGCCACATCATACGTATACGATCTTTGAGAAGCGCTTCAATTTTTCTTCCTGAAAAAACTGACTGTGTGTAGGCACATAAAATGATTTTCATCATCATGCGTGGATGGTAAGCAGGACACCCCGTTTTCTGTAAGAAGCCGGCAAAGGCTTCATCTGGAATATGTTCAACGAGATGGTGAACGGCGAAGGCAATATCATTTTCTTGCAATTTTATTTCTAAATCTAAAGGCAAAACCACTTGATTCATGTTATAATCTTTAAACATAAGGACCCTTCTTTCCGATAAGATTTTGTATGGTAACTTTATTTTATCAGAAGTGGTCCTTATTTTAATGTAAAAATAAACAAAGCCGGTGAAATTTTACTCGTCGTAAAATTTCACCGGCTTTTTCGGTTCAGAGGAGGGTTTTGTCCCAGCCTCTTTTTATTTTTTGTGGATAAATAATCGATAAAAGTTAAATTATCCTGAATTATTCATAGTTTTTCTAAAATAGGCTGATATGACTTATTTCATACACTTTTTTTGAATT
>NZ_JBXDLD010000129.1:0-15337 GCF_056820425.1 Priestia sp. KCTC 13724
AGCTAATGCACCGCGGGCCCATCTGTAAGTGATAGCCGAAACCATCTTTCAATTTTCTCTTATGCAAGAAAAAATATTATCCGGTATTAGCTCCGGTTTCCCGGAGTTATCCCAGTCTTACAGGCAGGTTGCCCACGTGTTACTCACCCGTCCGCCGCTAACGTCATAGAAGCAAGCTTCTAATCAGTTCGCTCGACTTGCATGTATTAGGCACGCCGCCAGCGTTCATCCTGAGCCAGGATCAAACTCTCCGAAGAAATGTTTGACTTGCTCATAAAAGTTAAAAAAATTAACGTTGACGTTTGTCGCTTTGTTCAGTTTTCAAAGTTCATTTTCTCTTGAAACAACTTTACTAATATATCATTCTGAGTTTTAAAAGTCAACAACTTTTTTCCAAACTCTTTTTTCAAACTTCAAGTTTTTCTCAATCGCTCCTTGGCGACATATAATAATTTACCATGATAATTATGAAGAGTCAATTGTTTTTTTAAAAAAACTTTCACTTTTTTAAAAAGCTTTTATTTACTCATTTCGATCATTTAACTTTCTCAATGATATGCACTTATTTTATAACTGTTATTCAAGCAAAGTCCAGTAACCTGCTCAAAATAAAAAGGCAGCTACTTTAGCTGCCTCTTCTTCTACTATTCTTTAATTATTTTATTCTGCTAAGAAAATAAAATATAGAACGAAGATTACGAATAACCCATACATAATCGGATGAATCTCTTTCCTTCTACCTTTACAGATCATCGTGATTGGATAAAAGATAAAACCGATCGCGATACCTGTAGCGATACTGTATGTTAAAGGCATCATGATAATCGTTAAGAAAGCTGGTACCGCTACTTCAAATTGATCCCACTTAATCTTCCCTAGGCTTGCTACCATTAGTGCACCCACAATAATAAGAGCTGGTGCTGTTACCGCTGAAGTTACTACAGAAAGTAAAGGTGAAAAGAAAATAGCAATTAAAAAGAAAAATGCAGTTACAACTGAAGTAAACCCTGATCGCCCACCTGCTGCAACACCCGCTGTTGATTCAACATACGATGTTGTTGTAGATGTTCCTAAAACCGCACCCGTTACTGTCGCTGTAGAGTCTGCTAAAAGCGCTCTTCCTGCACGAGGTAATTTATTATCCTTCATTAGTCCAGCTTGAGTTGCAACAGCAACCAAAGTACCTGCTGTATCAAAGAAATCTACAAATAAGAAAGTTAAGATAACAACTAGCATTTGAAGCGTAAACACTTCACCGAAGTTTTCAAAAGCAGCACCAAATGTCGGAGCTAAGCTAGGAGCCGGGCCGACAACACTTGTTGGTAAATCAACTAACCCTACAACCATACCAGCGATAGCTGTAATAACCATTCCTATAAAGATTCCCGCATTGACGCGTAAAACCATTAAGATAACTGTTATAATAACACCAAAAATAGCAAGTAATGTACTACCATTTGTTAAATCACCTAAACCAACTAGTAGATCTGGATTGTCTACAATAATATTAGCGTTTTGCAATCCAACAAATGTAATGAAAAGACCAATCCCAGCACCAACTGCTAGTTTTAACTCTGCTGGAATAGCATTAATGATTGTTTCACGTATACCAGATAAAGATAATAAGATGAAAATTAACCCCGATACCATAACACCAGATAAAGCCGTTTGCCACGGAATACCCATTGTTAATACAACGTTATAAGCAAAGAAAGCATTCAAACCCATTCCAGGCGCAAGCGCAATTGGGTATTTAGCGATTACTCCCATAATGAGTGAACCAAGCGCTGCAGCTAAAGCAGTAGCTGTAAATACCGCACCTTGGTCCATACGCATGCTATCTGGTAAATCTGGTACACTGCTCAATGATAGCATCGCTGGATTAACGAATAAGATATACGCCATGGATAAAAAAGTTGTTAATCCTGCAATAGTTTCCCTTCTATAATTTGTTCCTAACTCATCAAAACGAAAGTACTTCTTCATACTTGTTCCTCCCCACCATTGGAAGTCGCTGTCTCATGGGTAATATAAAAAACGCCTTATACAATTAATAATGTAAAGGCGTTAACTACGTAAATATATACGGAATGATACTATCTACTCTTCTCTTTTTATCTAATAGATAGAATAAATCGTTTGTATATACAGAGTTGCTCGTAGTCAAGCCATTTACGGTAGCTCGGTAGAAACTTTCGGGCCATATTCCCAAGATTATACGACATTTCTTAATATGTTTAGTTCTTTTATGCTAGTATATTACCACTTAATAATGAATTAAGTCAACAAAAAACGAACATTCTTACAAAAGAATGTTCGTTTGTTCGGTTTCCTTACATATTATTCCCATTCGATTGTTGCAGGTGGCTTACTTGTAATGTCATACACAACGCGGTTAATGTGTTTAACTTCGTTTACGATACGAACTGAGATCTTCTCAAGCACATCCCATGGAATACGAGCCCAATCAGAAGTCATCCCATCGATTGAAGTTACGGCACGAATACCGATTGTATAATCATACGTACGAGCATCCCCCATTACACCAACACTACGGATATCAGGAAGAACTGTGAAGTACTGCCAGATATCACGCTCTAAACCTGATTTTGCGATTTCATCACGTAAAATGTAATCAGATTCTCGAACGATTTCAAGCTTTTCTTCTGTTACTTCACCAAGCACACGAATTCCTAGCCCTGGACCTGGGAATGGTTGGCGCCATACAATATTGTCAGGAATACCTAATTCAGTACCTAATGCACGCACTTCATCTTTAAATAGTGTATTTAAAGGTTCAATTAACTCAAACTCCATATCTTCTGGTAATCCACCTACGTTATGGTGAGATTTAATTGTTTGAGCAGTTGCTGTACCACTTTCAATAATATCTGTGTATAGTGTACCTTGAGCTAAAAATTCAAAACCTTGTAGTTTAGTTGCTTCATCGTCAAATACATAGATAAACTCGTTCCCAATAATTTTACGCTTTTGCTCTGGGTCAGATACACCTTTTAATTTGTTCAAGAAGCGGTCTTTTGCATCAATTTTAATAACGTTCATATTAAACCCTTCGCTGAACGTCTCCATTACGCTTTCCGCTTCACCTTTACGTAATAAACCATGATCTACGAACATACAAGTTAATTGGTTACCGATTGCTTTATGAATTAATACGGCTACTACAGAAGAATCTACGCCGCCACTTAATGCACATAATACTTTTTTATCTCCAACAACTCGGCGAATTTTTTCTAATTCAACTTCAATAAAGTTTTCAATAGACCAGTTAGCTTCAGCATGACAAACTTCAAATACAAAGTTCTTTAACAGATCATTTCCGTATACTGAATGGCGAACTTCTGGATGGAATTGAACTCCGTACATATTTTTATCTTTATTGCTCATACCAGCAATTGGGCAAGATGCACTTGTCGCATCCACTTCAAATCCAGGCGGTGTTTCTACAACTAAGTCGCCGTGGCTCATCCATACCACTTGCTCTTTCGGTAGCTCATGATACATTAATGAATCATTTTGTACGTGAATCGATGCTTTACCATACTCACGATGATCTGCACCCGCTACTTTACCACCAAAATGATGAGTCATAAGCTGCATACCGTAACAAATACCCAGTACAGGAATTCCTAATTCGAAAATATTTTCGTCACAGTGAAATGCACTTTCACCATACACACTATTTGGACCACCAGAGAAAATAATCCCTTTAGGATTTAACGCTTTAATTTCTTCTGCTGTAATTGTGTGTGGATGTAATTCACTATATACGCCAAACTCACGAATACGACGCGTAATGAGTTGGTTATACTGACTTCCAAAATCTAATACAACAATCATGCCTTCCATCTCGCTCACCTCTCCGAATGTGTAAATAATCACTTGCTATTATGCCCCAAAATATAAAAAAACCAGACTTTCCCCTTTTATATAAAGGCAGAAAGTCTAGTTGAACACAAAGCTATGATCAAAAAGAATATCCTGCCTTCATAGTCAGGCCATTTAAGGTGACCCGGTAGAGACTCTCGAACCATATTATCGAGGATATATGAAGGTATACGTAACACTATAGTAAGTTCGTGAATATTCTATCAATCAAGCTGGAAATGGTCAAGAACCTGTCGTTTTAATTAAATTTTCCCACAATTCTACTGATTGACTCCAAGATTCTACAGATGACTGCTGCTTATAAATAACTCTCTCATACTTTCTCGTTAATTCACTCATATCATTTGTATGAAGCTGATGATCTACTCGTAAAGCAAAATCCTTCAGCGTTTCATGTGAATCTCTTTTTAAACCTTTTCTTGCTAACATACTTATTAAGAAGAAATAGGCTTTTTCAAACGCTTTTTCATCCGAACGTTTGCGGTAGTATGGAACCATTACACGTGGCAACCATTTATAACGTGTCATGTATAACAATATGAATGAAAAGGGAATGAGAAGCAATAACCACCATAAGGAGATTGCAGCATCTGAAGGTTCCACTTTCTCATCATCTGCTACTTGTTTTTCTTCAGGTTTCTGCTCTTCTTGTACCGGCTCTTCCACTTCTGGTTCAGTAGCTTCTTCTATCTCTTCCTCTTCTGTACCTTGATTATTCCCTTCCACTTGAGGTTCATCAAATTCATAAGGGTTTGAGAATGTCTTAGTTGGTTCAAACGGAACCCAACCTGTTCCTGGGAAATAAACCTCGACCCATGAATGTGCATTGTTTTGCGTCACTTCATATACAGGCGTTTCTGCACTAGCGCTAATTTGTTCGCCTTCGGTATAGCCTTTCACCCAGCGCGCTGGAATATCAAGTGTTCTAAGTAGGACAACCATGGATGAAGAAAAATTATCACAGTATCCTCTAAGCGTCTCAAACAGGAATTGATCTACGTAGTCTTCTCCTTCACCAGGAATAGCTACATCGTTTGTATCATATACAAAACCATTAGCTTGAAAGTACTTCTCTACTGCTTTTACTTTATCATAGCGAGTAGCTTCCTCAGCTGTAATCTCTTGAGCAAGCTGCCCAACTCGATTAGGTAATGATTCTGGGAGCTGAGTGTACCTGTTTTGAAACGAAGAATTCTGTTCAATAGAAACTCCATTTCGATCACTATTTTGTAGCTGTTCAATATTAAAAGTAGGATATGCATATGTCATTTCATATGATTTCGCTTCGGTCACGCGACCTTGATTGTAAGGAAATAACTTTTCATTCGCTGGCGTAATTTGCGGTTGCAGTACATCATTAAGAGAAATACTCTTCAATTCTGGAACATGCATTAAATGAATAGTTGGTTGTTCAAACTTAATGGACGCTGTGTATGATTCTTTTTCTACACTTGCACCATATTGAGGAAGTACGTTCTCATTTCCTTCTAACGGTCGACTCGCAGCATTATAAGACGTTTCCCAGCCTTTTCCCGTATAGACGTCTTTTGTTTCAATCCGCCAATAATGCTCTTTCTCTGTTTGAGCAGTAAATACAACCGTATCATCTGCGGTAAAGGCACCGCCGAGCTGAGAATCATCAGTATCGTAACCAATCCGCTGGTTATTTGATGCGCCTTCACCACTGTTTTGTGTGTAAGCTGTTAAGAACGGAACAGGGTCAGGCCATTTCGGAGCTGATTTTGGTGCAATATAAGCAACACCAACTACTATAAGCAGAACACCTAGTAGCAAAAAGAAAGACCTTGCTCTATTTTCAACGTAGGAAAGCTTTTGTTTGGTTCTTCCATCTATGTGTAATCGCAAAAAGCCTAATAATAAGAAGCCAATGGCTACAACTCGAACAATAGCAAACGTAGCGTCATACTCAGAAAACGTATCAAGCACTGTAACGTAAACAATTGTTAATAAAAAGAAGAAAAAAATCTTTTGCTGATAAAAAATCCAGTAGCGAATTAAGTAAGCCATAATCCATAACAAGATAAAAAACAGACATGTTCTCATCTCAACTGACAAATTGGGAATTTGCCAGCCGATAATACGGCCTATATCTATTGAAGTTTGGTCAACGAACGCACTAAACCATTCTGCTGATAAAAAGGGCGTTTGATAGTAAATGCGATTAATAGCATACAAAACAAACGCTGCGTTTATAACTGTCACAATAAAAAACGAGGTCTGCAGCATCAGTAAGAGAAAGGTAATACTAACAAAAAAGATAAAATACTGAATCTCACCTGTATCAGTCACCACACTAAGTGGATGTAGCCATTCAATCAGCAATAAAAACGCGCCGACATAAAGTAATATGCTGCGAATACTTAGAGACTTCATTGCTTCTTCACCTCCCGGACACTACGGGGATTTGGAAATTGAATAAAGTGAACATCCCACCTTGGAATATTCACATAACCTCGTCCGTCTTGTTTGCTTTGTATAATAAAAAGCGTTACTTTTGTTTGCGGACTTACTTTAGCTTGAACCTCTTGAATTAATTCACTTGTCATCGAACTTGAAATAACAGTAACTGCATGAGATAAACCTTTTGGAATCGTTAGCTTTCCGTTTCGTATCGGCTGGACCCTAGCAAAGTAAGCAAGCCATCCTCTCTCATGCTGAGCTCCTCCATGCAGCTCCTTTAAACGACTACTGCTTCCCCCATGGATAAATGAAGCTGGCTTATGCTGATTTAGATACGATAGAATCATTGAAGCCATGAAACCAGTCCGCTCCTCAAAGTCTGTAGGATCAACGCCATCAAAAATAAGAACCTCTTCCAAATCACTCATCTTCTCAAACTCTTTTGATATAAGCGTTCCTTTTCGGGCAGTCGCTTTCCAATCAATAGTAGACAAGCGGTCTCCTTGTTCATACTCACGCACACCAGTAGCAAGCATCGTATTTTCAGCAATGGAACGCTTATAAAAGTGCTTTTCCCCCTCACTCCATTGGGAAGAGGTAGGTTTAACTTGTATTAAATGAGGATACATAATGAGCTGGTTTCTTGTCACAAAAACTTGCTGTCGATGAACAATGCCTAATAAATCACTCATTTCAATCGAGATTCCAGTAAGGTTATACTCACCTCTCTCTAAGGAGGGAATTTCAAACTCAATCACAATGTCTTTTTTCCACAGTGGGTATACTATCTTTCGCAAAGATAAATCAGCCTCTTTACATATATCTTCAACGGAAAGATTGTACAAAGGAAAAAATGAGTTTCGTTTAATATGAACTTTGTAATAAACCGATTCCTTTGCTTCGTACTGCGTACGCGTCATCACTCGCTCCACTTGCCAGCTTTTCATAGGATAGAACGCGATCACAATTCCATATAAACCAAAAGGCAGAAAGCTATAAAATAAAAACCAGCTTACAAATCCTCCTTGAAACATCGCATAAGCAAAAGTCGCTACTAATAAGACTACTAATAACAAAAAGCTTATGACTGGTTGCCTTTTAACACTTAGTTTAGCCATATAGCTTTTATCCTTTCACCGGCACAGGCGTACGCTTTATAATGCCTTCGATAATGGAGCCTTCCGTCACCCCTTCATATCTCGTCTCAGGTTGCAGTATAACACGGTGTGCGAACGCATGTTTCATTAAGTGTTGAACATCATCTGGAATACAATAATCTCTACCTTCAAGCAAAGCATACGCTTGAATTGCTTTCATTAACGCTACGGAACCACGCGGGCTTACGCCAAGGCTAATGGATTCATGAGTTCTCGTTTGGATAACCAAATCGACGATATAGTTTTTAATGACATCATCTACGTAAACATCCTTCACCATTTGCTGCATCGTACGCAGTTCTTCCACATTCATAACAGGCTGGACATCATCTATCGTTCGCTTTTGCTCAACTCCATTTAGAATAGCTAGCTCTTCTTGTTTCGTTGGGTATCCCATATTTAATTTAAATAAGAAACGGTCAAGCTGCGCTTCTGGTAATTGATACGTTCCTTCAAAATCAATTGGATTTTGCGTAGCCATCACAAAAAATGGAGATGGTAACTCTCTTGTTAACCCGTCTATGGTAACGTGCTGCTCAGCCATGGCTTCCAATAGTGCTGCTTGTGTTTTTGGTGAACTACGGTTGATTTCATCTGCTAATACAATATTCGTTAAAATTGGGCCTGGTTTAAAGTGAAACTCCATATCCTTTGGGCTATATACCGACATACCCGTTACGTCTGACGGCAGCAAGTCTGGTGTGAATTGAATTCGCTTAAAATCAGCATTAATTGCCTTAGCCAACGTTTTGACAAACATCGTTTTCCCTACTCCTGGTACATCTTCTAATAGAACATGTCCTTCTGCAAGGAGTGCAACAATACTGAGCTTAGCTACATCTCGCTTTCCTATAACCACTTCGTCAATTGTATTTAAAAGCTGTTGAAGCTGAGTCTGCACCTTTTCTGCTGGTATCATGAAAGTCCCCCTTAATGTATGTATACATACAAATTTTTCACAAATATAGTACTATTCTAGCAAATCAAGCAGTTTACTTAAAAGAAATAAGGTGAGTCTGATGCTTTATATTTTTACCAGTTTCGAAACAACCTCAAATAATTAGAAAATAAACATTTATCTTATTAGAAGCAAACCTTTGCCCTGCGTGATATAATTTTTATCAGTAAGCGATTCCAAGAATACTGCATTAGATTTCAGAAAAATAAGTCTTTTTTGAGGAGAAGAAGAAAAATGGCTTTAGATCAAGAGTCTTTAGTAACAAAAGAACAAACAATCTTTAATCATATAGGCAATAAAATTATATTAAGCGATAGAGAAATTGACATTATCGCTCGTTTAGAAGAGCCGCTCATTCTCGTATTAGACAATGTGTTAAGCGATGAAGAGTGTGATGAACTAATTCAGCTATCTAAAGATAAAATGCAGCGCTCTAAAATTGGAGCTTCACGTGAAGTTAATAATATCCGTACAAGTAGCGGTATGTTTTTCGATGAAAGTGAGAATCCACTTGTACAGAAAATCGAAATGCGCACTTCCGAAATCATGGGCATTCCAACCGATCATGCTGAGGGTCTTCAAATTTTAAACTATTTACCAGATCAAGAATATCGAGCACACCACGATTACTTCGTCCCTACAAGCAAAGCCGCGAAGAACAATCGAATCAGCACGCTCGTTATGTACTTAAATGATGTAGAAGAAGGTGGCGAAACTTATTTTCCAAAGCTAAAATTTTCCGTTACGCCGAAAAAAGGTATGGCCGTATACTTTGAATACTTCTATACAAATCAAGAGCTTAACGACTTAACTCTTCATGGCGGTGCACCCGTTGTAAAAGGTGAAAAGTGGGTAGCAACGCAGTGGATGCGTAAGCAGAGAATTCGTTAAATGTTATCTTGCTATGTAACAAAATACAAGGCCTGCTCAAGTGAGCAGGCCTTGTATTTTGTTAACTCTTTTTTAAATTAATATTTAGCCTTTAATTTATCGAGAAGCCCATATTAATTAAAGAAAAGCAAGACATATTCCTAATCAACCTCAAACTAATTCAACGAGTGATAGTCCATATCCATCAGAATTTCATTCACCTTATCAAGACGTTTCTTCGTTCGTTCAGGATAATTAATTGCCAAAGCGCTGATTATATAATCTGCTACAAACATTGATGATACCACTGAATTATGAAAAGCAATGCTGCTTGAATTGCATGACAGTACTATATCAGAATGAGAAGCAAGCGGAGACGAGTAACTGTCAGTAATTGAAATGATTTTTACACCATTGTTTTTTGCTGTTCGGGTAAGGTCAATAATCCGCCGAGCATATCTTGGAAAGCTAATCGCAATTACTAAATCGTTCTCGTCCAGGCCAACCATGCTATCTGCCCAATCACTTAAATCGGCTACAAATAGACTGGTATTCCCAAAGAGCCTGTTTAATCCATGCGTCAAATACTGTGCAACCGGTAATCCGCTTCTAACGCCTGTACAAATAATTCGATTTGCTGATAAGATTGCTTTTTGTGTATCCTCAAGCACTTCGTTGGAAATTACATCAATGGTACTTTGGATATTGCTAATCTGCCTTTCTGCATAGCGTCCCCACAAATCGGCCTCTTTAATTCCCTTTATATTTGCTTCAAGTCTTGTTTGAGGAGCAGCTTGGTTTCTTAAATTTTCTTGAAGCCCTTTTTGAAATTCAGTGTAACCTGAATACCCAAGGTTAAATGTTAACCGCATTATCGTTGTTGTACTTGTCTTTACTACTCCTGCCAATTGATCTACGGTCAAAAAAGCTACATCAAGCGGATGTTTAATAATGTAGTCTGCTACTTTTCGCTGTGTTTCCGTTAATTCACCAATTCTTTGTTGTAATTTCACAATAGGATTTTCCATATTATCTCTCCAGACAATTGGGTAATGTGTTAATTTTTCCACCTTTTTTCATCTGAGAAAATATTATCACGATTTTTCTTTCTTGTAAAAAAGCATATTATTCTCATAGAAATAGCTACACTAAAAATTACCTTGTTCAACAAAATTCTAGATATAATAGTAATTATACAGTTACTTATAAAGAGAATGAGTTAGCTATAAATAGAATTGATTGGATTTTTCCTAACGAACATGCTCTAATTTTTCATCAAATTCATCTGAAGAATAAGCATGTCCTTCATTTAATTTTTCATTGGGGAGATATCCGAGAATAAAGCCAAGTATTCCAGCTAATGCACTAATCATAAAGGTTGGATTAGCAAATATGTCCCAAGATTTCTGTATTAAATAACCTTTTTGAAACAGGATTCCTGCCAGTTGACCAAAGACTAAACAGGTTCCGCCAGCTAAAAACAGCAAAAGACAAGTTTTAAATAAAAAAGCAATGATATTTCTCATTTTTTCACTCTCCTCTAATTTAGTACTGGCAAGAAGCCCATTGCAATGAAATAACCAATCAATAAAGTTGGAATAACATAATATAAAATTAAAGGAACGAAAGTCTTTTCAGGACTCGCACCTGCGAGGGAAGCCGCAATAAATATTGATCCAGAAGCAGGTGGCGATGCACCTTCTGTTGAAGCAAAAACAAGAATTGCAACTACTGCAAGTAAAGGATCAACTCCAGCTGATACCATTGCTGCAAAAGCCACCATTCCAATAGCGGTTAATGTAGCTGTGGATGAAAGTGGACCAGCAACTAAAGCTACAAGAAGGGAAATTACCAGAACCATTAACCACTTAGAAATTGCAATAGAGTCCATGACAGCTGTTAAATCTTCAGCAAGACCTAAATCAGTCAACACTTGGCTAGAAGCATAAGCAAAAACAAGTAGTGCTCCTATTGTGGAAAAACGGGGAATCGCTTTATTTAAAAAGTTATTCCAACCCTTTGCTGTCTTTGGTAATTTAGTCCATCCAACCATCATGCTAATGAAGATAATTAGAATTGGTATCCATGTGATTAATGAAATACTTTCCATTGCATCACTGCCGATATTTTGATTTTCCATAAGTTTTTTAGCAAGAGGTCCAATTGTAATTACAATTGGAATTAATGCGCCCCAAAAAATCAATGTTGATTTCCAACCTGTACTTAACGCTTCTCTTAACGGCTGAATAAATTCCGGTGAAACCGCTTTAATATTATCACGCTTAACAAAATACATAATAAGAAATATACGATAAATTATTTGGTATACTCCCGCAATAAATAAAGCTACATACAAATCCCCTTCTGACACGACGGCTGCAATAGGGGCAAATCCAAGCATAATAAACATTGATGCACTAGGTGGTAACGCTGCACCAAGGCCACCATTACCAGCTACAATAGTAGCAGCTCGCTCCCGACTAAAATTGGACTGCACCATCCACGGCGCAGTAATAGAGCCCGTAGTAGCTGTATTCCCTGAGTTTGAACCTGCAAGCGTTCTCATTATTCCTGATGCAATTGTATCAACGTATGCAGCTCCCCCAGGTAGACGTCCTAATAGAGAGTTCAGTATTTTTACAAGACTAGCAATAATGGCAGTGTGATCAATAACATATGCCATAAATACAAATGCTACAGATGCGTACAAAACATCATTTGTACCCGCAAAGAGAAGACCATTCCATATTAAATCGAAAAATTCCGTCCCACCGAACAAAGCAGTTGCAATAAACCCAGCAAGCATTGCCTCTGCAATATTACGTTTAAGTACTAGATTCCAAAACACAATTATACCAATAAATACAAGTAACGCCCAAATTCCAACCCCCATGTCTACACCTTCTTTCACCACTTTTATAAATACCGCTTCGTATTATTATCTTATTTTTATGTTATTACTTTAAATGCTTCAATGACTTGCTTCCAATGTTCTGGCTTTTGCCCTTGATATTTTTCTTTGAAATTTAGTAAAGCAAGCTTTTCAATTTTAGCTTTTGCTGCTTTTGATATGCTAGAATCAATCTGAGCTGATTCTAGCATATCAATTGTGCCCCCAAGCTCAATAGAACGTCGATTTGCATGAAGGGCAGTTCCCGTCACAAGGCGATTCATTGTTTCTTCAAAGCTTTTTCCGTTAATGGTCTCACTTAATGAATCGATAACAAGATTTTCAACATTGTAATGTTGAGCAGCTTCTAATAATTCAATATATAAGCCAACGATTCCTTTCATATAAATACTTCTTATCAATTTAGCGGCTGTTGCTTCACCAGGTAGCTCGCTTACTTTCTCAATATTCATTTCATATATGGACATTTTTTCAATAAAAGTATCGGTACCATTACCACTTGCTAGAATAGGTACTCTATGTTTATAAACTGGTAAAGGCCCCATCATAGCGGCATCTACAAATTCCCCGCCAACACTATTTACGTTTGCTGCTATTTGTTTTTTAATAGTGGGCTTAGCTGCTGAAACATCAATATAAAGGCACTTACCTTTAACGTATGATACTAATTGTCTACTTACCTCATATGCCTTGTCTGCAGGGACTGCAACAATGACCGCTTCGGAGCTTCTCATTATTTCTTCAGGTGACTCTAATATTGTAACGTTGGCTGCTTTAGCTCGATCTTGAATGAGATTACTATATTCTGTCATATTCCAAAGCGGATCATATGCCTTTATTTTTTTAATCCCTTGTTCATTGAGGCCAAATGCTAATTCAAAGGCCGCTTCACCAAATCCGATAAATCCTAAATTCATGTTTCATTTGCCTCCTTTAGTATTCAAATGCTTTGATTTTTTCAGCTAACCATTCTGGTGCGATACTTGTTTTATCTGTTTTTTCTTGGCTTTTACTTTCCTCATAGTTATCAATCAATTGTAAACGTTTTTTTTCGTATTCAAGCTTTTTTTCTGCTTTCAAAAGTACATCTTCCACTTTCTCTTGAGGAACAACCACTATACCATCATCATAACCAACTATTAAATCGCCTGGGTGAACCGTGACGCCAGCACAAGATATTGGTATATTAATAGCACCAGGACCATCTTTAAACGGCCCATTAGGAATGAAGCCTTTTGCATAAACGGGAAGTCCTATTTCACTCAGCATTTCTTTATCCCTGACTAAACCATCAATGACAATCCCTTCGATACCAACTGCTTTGGCTGCTTTAGCCATTAACTCTCCTAAATAAGCGTTTTCAACGTGCCCTTTTCCATCTGCCACAAGCACATACCCTTCGCCCCCGCAGTATATTCCTTGGTGTAAAAACAAGTTATCCCCCGCTCTCATTTCAACTGTTAATGCTGTACCAACTACATGCATATTTGAGGATACTGGCTTAACCCTATAATCCATTGAACCTGTACATCCTAAGGCATCTGATATAAGTGTTGTATTCAATTTCTTAGCTCTCATAATAATTTCTTGAGACAAAAGCGGTGCTGTATAACTCACGTGCATACACTCCTCGAATTTAAATATTTTTTAAATTTCCAGCTCTGTTCCCCCACCAATCTGATAACGCTTACAAAAAAGTTTTAGATCACTTGCCTTTGTAATAAAAATAACAACAAAAGATAACAAAAGTAAAAAAAAATACTTCTTAAACAAAATATTAACATTGTTATTTCTTGGTGTAAACATTTTTTAAAAATTTAAACTATTTAAAGTTAAAAAGGAATTATAGCTAAAATAAAAAGCCTCTCAACAGTTTTTAACTGTTGAGAGGCTTTTTTATAATTAGCTGTTTTATTTTATCACAGGGTTGCCATGTTTTATAAAACGAAAACAACTCTGAGGACAAGAAAAATATATCATCGTTTTAGACGTTGATATAATAAGGTTTTAAACCCTTAATTACATCATGCCGCCCGTAAGCTTTGAGGGTGTAACATCGTTAACGAGAGGTGCAAAAAGCGCGGTAAATCAACGTTTTGGATATTATTTACTGTAACATCTTTAACGGTGATTTACCGTTTTTTATGGGATTGCGTTAGCAAAATGTTAGCATTTTGATTAAATACTCAGAAGGTGATCGCGTATTAATATGAAGGTGGTGTTTACCTTAACCTAGTTTTTGCGCACTTCCATATTTTCGAAGTTGATGATTAATTTATG
Organism: Priestia sp. KCTC 13724; assembly: GCF_056820425.1. Lineage (NCBI taxonomy): Bacteria > Bacillati > Bacillota > Bacilli > Caryophanales > Bacillaceae > Priestia > Priestia sp. KCTC 13724. The sequence goes on from NZ_JBXDLD010000129.1 coordinate 14,507, forward strand.
TGCAAGAAAAAAATCACTCCCGATGATTCCGTCAAATCCATGCATTTCTCTAACATCGCCGAGCTGTATAGTGAAATTATTCAGTCGAAACTCATCAATATTCATACCACTTACTTTTTGTTCAATGCAGATTTCCGTACCGCCAATTCCGTACATCTTTCGTGTAATTGCATTTTCTAAATCGAGCATCAGACCAATTTTTTCACATAAGTCTGTATCTAAAATGGTTGAAGAACAGCCGGTATCAAGGAGTACGTTGCTAAATGTCTTTTTCTGTCCAGCATATTCAATTTCAACAGAGACTAGAGGTAAACGGTCATCCAGTTGAAATTTCATACTCTTCTTCGTACTCCTATATATGGCTACTCAATTACCTTTATTTCTTCGTTATTCGTGTGAAAGATATATAATTCACGATTTTGATTTTCCCCGTGTAGCTTTTTATACACTTTCCATGCTGCATTGCCATTCTCAAAGTCATCAATTACCGACATTTCTTCGATGATTCTTTCTTTTCCTTTTGCTTCAGACTTTAATGCTTCTACTAAGACACACCTTTCTGGAAAATGCTGACGTACTTCAGACCATTTCATTAACATCCCTCTTCCGATTCATTATTTTATAAATTTCTTTATTAGAACAATCATACAAGTTTGCACTACAATAGAATTTCTTTTGTATCATTTAATTTTTTAATACTAATGGGTTCGGATATTTCAAAAGCCAACACTGCTGGACTAAGGAGGAATATTAATTTAAATTTAGTCACTAGTGTTGCATTAATTTAAATTAACTATTAAAAAGACTCAAAATCTTCAATTTTATTATTTT
>NZ_JBXDLD010000130.1:0-2095 GCF_056820425.1 Priestia sp. KCTC 13724
CATCTATGATTGGTCAAATTGAGTGGTAATGTACTTGAATCAAGGATTTTTAACGGCATCACGAGTTTCGTGTAGTGCGTTTTGGCATGAATTTGTGTCACTAAATCCAGGAAAAGCCGTTGAAAGAGATCTGGATTCATGCCATTTAACCGGCGTGACAGCTGAGAAATACTGATGGAATCAAGGTCGATCCCTTTTTGAAGCTGTTCGTCGAAAAGACAATCTGTAAGTGCGTGCAGACTTTCAATTTCTTGCAGCTGTGCAAAAAGGAGAATATTATGTTAGTTGATGAATTTGATGTATTTTTGTTTGATTTAGATGGAGTGATTTATATAGGACTTGAACCACTTCCAGAAGCAGTAGAATCGCTTAAACGTCTTCGGCAAGATAAGAAAATCATTCGGTTTTTAACAAATGATCCATGTACAACACGTAAAAAAACGGCAAGACGGTTAAATAGTCTTGGAATAGAAGCAAGCAGCGAAGAAGTAATTACATCAGGTTGGGCGACTGCCCAATATTTACAGAATGAAAAAATCAGAACTGCACTTGTTTTAGGTGATGAAAATTTAAAATGGGAATGTCAACAGGTAGGTATTAATACTGACGATCAAAACGATGTTGAAGCCGTTGTTGTCGGGTGGGACAATGATGTGTCTTTTCATGACATCCAGCAAGCATCAAAATTAATTCATAAAGGAGGGAGCAAAATTTGTTGCTACAAATGCTGATAGAACATTTCCGACTCCAGAAGGCCCTTTACCTGCTGTTGGAGCTATGGTAGAAGCGATTCGAGTATCAACAGAGAAGAGACCTGTCATTGTAGGAAAACCATACCCTTATATGTTTAAAATAGCGCTTGAAGATTTCTCCCCGTCCTCTAGAATAGTAATGGTGGGTGACAATCCATATACTGATGTTTTAGGAGCACATCAGGTAGGAATACCATCCATTTTAATATCAGACCAAAAGACAAAAAAATTTCCATCTGCTAGAGATTTTCGTAATCCGGATGTTACGATACCGAATTTAAAAGGTTTATTTGATAGTAATACTAAAATTAAAAAATGGATTTCCCCTTCCTTTTCTTGGCCTGATCATATTAAAGCAGGAGTAGCAGGCATTATATTTGATAAGACTCAGCGCGTTCTCCTAATGAAGCGTGCAGATAACGGCTTATGGGGTATTCCTTCGGGCCATGTTGAACCGGGAGAAACTGTAGAAGAGGCAATCATTAGAGAAATTAGTGAAGAAACGGGTTTAAAAGTTAAAGTTAATCGGTTAATCGGAGTTTATTCTGACCCTGTTTCCCAAGTATTTTCATATCCAAACGGGAAAGTAAGTCACTTTATTACAACTTGTTTCGAATGTGAAGTTGTGGGAGGAACTCTAATTAGGGAAAATGAAGAAACATTAGATGTGAATTACTTTGAGTTTAATCATTTACCGGAAAATCTCTTACGTATGCATCCAAGATGGCTTAAAGATGCATTAGAAAATAAACAAATTTCTTATATCCGTTAAAAAAACATGAAACCTTCTAAAAAAGGGGTCCTACTAAAAAAAGAAATGGAAAATGACTTGAGGTTAAAACTTCAAGTCATTTTCCATTTTTTTACTCGTTATTGCGGGTGGTGACAGCTACGTTGCTACTACCCCTCTTTCTAATTCTTCCTCACTTACTACATGATACTTTTCTGCAGTTAATTCCATAACAAATCTCCTCCTAGTTTTTAAGAATCATAGTTATCAGAAAATTACATCTTTTTTTGTTAGGTATTCATACAGGTTGTGTGTATTTTCCGAATTAAAACAAAATGAGACCAGTAATTTCAAATTTAATAAGAATATATACCCTTATTTTACAATCGAGCAATAGTTATTAAAGAATTTATACCCTCTTATTTACCATTAATTTGAATTACTTACTATAATATACCTTTTTATAACTAACCTGTCAATAGTTATTTATTAGGTTATTTTGTTTTGATTTATGAATGCCCTTCCAAACATTAGTTTAATAATATATCACGAGTGTTGATTATCCAAAATTAGACAGACTTATCCCTTGGAATGTGACGTAGTTTTTCAAAAA
>NZ_JBXDLD010000131.1:0-11490 GCF_056820425.1 Priestia sp. KCTC 13724
CTTTCCGATAAGATTTTGTATGGTAACTTTATTTTATCAGAAGTGGTCCTTATTTTAATGTAAAAATAAAAAAAGCCGGTGAAATTTTACTCGTCGTAAAATTTCACCGGCTTTTTCGGTTCAGAGGAGGGTTTTGTCCCAGCCTCTTTCTATTATTCTTGTAGAGCTAAATCTTTAGTAATGACATAGTACTCGCTTTTCGTCATTTGCCATCCTTTTACGTTTTCTTTATACGCAACAAAATTATTTGGATGGACAATAGCAGAGTGCAGGGCTCCATCATTGATTATTTTTCCCGCTTGTCTTGTTAACTCCACGCGCTTTTGCTCGTCAACAGTTTCATTTAACTGCTTAATTACATCACTAAGCGCTGGATTATCATAGTGACCTACGTTATAAAAACCATCTTTTCCATAAACGCTATTTAAAAAATAAGAAGAATCACCGCGCGGGGCCGTAATTAAGCTGTATGTAGCTATGCCCCAGTCGGAATTTGTGGTCATATATTCATCTATGTTTTCAACCTGCTGGATTTCTACTTTGACCCCAATCTTTTTCGCTTCCGATTGAATGAGCTGTGCCATCAAGGGAAGCTCTGGGCGATATGGATATGTTAAGATTGTGAACGATAGCTGCTTACCATCTTTGACTACTTGGTTGCTTTCAAATTTGTAGCCTGCTTTTTTTAAGTATTCTTTTGCAGATTCAGTGCCAAACTCTTTTTTCGGAGCATCATAAGCGAAAGAAAACTCCTTTAAAAACGGACCGTTGGCTGCTACGCCTTGTCCTGCAAGCGTGTAGTCTACCACATCTTGACGATTTAAGAGAACATCAAATGCTTTTCTCACGTTAACATCTTTAAACGCTTCAATGTTCGTATTATATAAAAGCATTTGCGTTCGTAAGCTTGGAACGACGTCAACTACAAGCGACTCGTCTTTCTTTAATAGCTCTAGGTTTTCAATTTCAGGACGATACACAATATCTGCTTCTCCGGACTGGAGCCCTGCTGTCCTTGCATTTGCATCTTCATTGTATAGCATTGTAACGCGATCCAATTTAGATTCACCGTCCCAATACTGATCATTTTTTTTCAGCTCTAGCTTACTGTTTGGCTGAGAAGATACCGCTTCAAATGGTCCTGTACCTACTGGATGTGCTTCAATATTTTTTTCGGTTACATCGACAATAGCTGCGTTGGGATGAACGAGTTCAGACGGAAATGAAGCTACAGGCTCTTGCGTTACAATCGTTAGTTTTTGACCATCCGCTTTCATTTCTTTTATTTTCAATGAGGCTTTCATCGCTTCACTCACCTTCATCGTACGTTCTAATGACGATTTCACCGCTTTAGCGTCCAACGTTTTTCCATTTTGAAACACAACTTCGTCTCTAATAATAAACTCCCAAGTTGTTCCATTGTCTAACGTTTTCCAACTTTCAGCTAACCATGGCTCAATTTGTGAATCTTCTGTTGTTTTGACCAATGTTTCCACAATGCCTGCTCGCAGCGGCGTGTAGTTAAGCTGGGGATCTAGGGTATCTGTTGGAAAGTTGGATAAAAAGGTAAGCTTGTTGCGGTCGGAATCTACAGAGCTGTTTTCCTTATTTCCAGAGCAAGCTGTAAGCATGCACGCCGCAACTCCCATCATGATTGCTGTTTTCCATATCTGTCTTTTCATGTCGTAATCCTCCAAGGTATGTATCTTAGCAAATGATGCTAATCATAATTTCAAAAGTTTACGAGTTTTCTAACTTTTTGTCAATCAGCTCTTTGCTTAGCTTTTGACCTTTGGAGCGTCCTTTATACGTCGTCCCAATAATACCAACCATAATAGCTATACCTCCAATCCAATGGAAGTAAGACAAACTCTCATGTAAAAATGCGACGCCTGCTATCACACCGATTAACGTAGCTAAATTAGTAAACACGCTCATCTGCGCTGCTTGAATTGTTTTTAACGAGTAGTTGGATAGAAAAGCTGTAATAAGAGAAGAAAATATACCTAAGTATGCTACTGAAAGCAAAAATTCCAGTTGAAAAAGCGGTTCGAAAAATGTTGCCAGCGAGCCGTTAAGACTATGATGAACAACGGCCACTCCGTTAAAGCCGACAAACCCAACAAACATCATGACGCATGTAAGCTCCAAGGTAGAATATGAGCGTGTCATTTTACGAGCGAGTACGTTATAAGAAGCATTTGATAAGGATGCTAGTAAAATAAACAGGGCACCTAAACTTCCACTTGCTGAGAAATTTACGCCTTTCATTGCTAGAATGTATACAATACCGGAAACAGATAATAGAATTGAAAACTTTTGGCGAGACGTTGACGTTTCTTTTAATAGATAGGTAGCAAGAAGCAAAGTGAAAATTGGAACCGACGCTTGAATAATGCTCGCTTCAGAAGATGTGGTATATAAAAGACCAAGCGTTTGAAAGCCAAAGTAACTTATCGGAAATAAAAGACCTAGAGGTACAATACGAAGAACATCGTGCCCATTCACTTGCATTTTTTGCTTGTTCACAAATAGAAACAAGGAAGCAACTATAAAAGATAGCGTAAAGCGATGGGCAAGCACATCAATAACCCCTGCATAGTTTAGCGCTACTTTTACAATCATGAGCGCAAAACCTGTAATGATTGCATATAAAAAAGCTGAGCCAAACGCTCTTTGAACATTTGTCAAATAGTCCTCTCCTTTTTAACCGATTGTGCGAATACACTCCACTGATTGTTTTATACAAGTATACAAAAAAGCCCTACAACAAGAGCTTTTATTCTTACGCTTCAATCAACGTTAGCTTTTCTATAATTGCTTCACGTGGCTTAGGTGCTGGAACGTCATCAAATTTACCTAACATCAATACACCGACAATAGCTTCATCTTCTTTTATTCCTGCTATTTTTCTAAACCCCGGCTGATGAATGAGTTTACCAGTTTTCCATAGCACTCCAATTTCTTGCTCCCACGCTAACAGTAGAAAATTTTGGATAAAAGCAGACACAGCGCTGAAATCTTCTTCTTGCTTCATTTCATTTTCATCTTTAGGGACCGTAATAATAATATTAGCCTGTGATTGAGAAAATTTCTCTGCCATCTTCCCTATTTTTTTTGCTGCTCCTTCATCAGAAACTTGTTTGGACAAGTTTTTCATCTGTTCACTTAATGATTCATTGCCTTTCCCATAAAACATCACAAGTCTCCACGGCTGACGTAGCTTATGGTTTGGAGCCCATGATGCATCGTCTAAAAGTTGGATAATAGCTTCTTTCTCAATTGGATCATTATTAAATGTACGAATGGTTCTTCTTTCTCTTATTACGTCTCGAATGGATGCTGACATCTGAATCGTTCCTTTCAACTATAGATTGTGTTAGCTATTTTGAATTAAAAATCGCACGGCTTGCGAAATATCCATATCGTGTTGTTCACAAAATGTAAGCAGTTTATCATATGTATTGGCATCTAAGCGTACATGAATAGATTCGGTAAGCCTTGTATTATCAAGATGTTTTGAAACTTTGTGCTGGTCTTCTTTAAACATCCCTCGATGTACGGATAACGTCGCGCTTCCTCGATCAGCAATTTGCTTTTCACATTCTCTCTCATCCCAAAACTCTTTAACTCGCTCCATATGTTCATCAAGTCGCTTCTGAAACTCTTCATTTTCAAGTTTTGCGCCTTTACGCTTTGCTTTATGGATAAACTTTTGAATCATAAATTCCCGGTATTCTTCGTAGCTTTTAAATGATATTACTCTCATACGATTATCCTCACATCTGTTCTACGATAATCATTCTCAATTGACTATCTACCTTTATATTACTGAATATAAGACATTTCTGTCAATCTTTTTCTCAATTAAAAAAGAAAAGGCACTTCGCCTTTTCTTTATGCAGCTTGCTTTTGCTTCTTTCTCTTGTACTTCCACATCATATAACGATAACGTATCGTACATCCGATGCAGTATCCCATTAAAGCTACACCTGCTGCAATAAGCACCATGATGCTAAAAGCCGCTGATACAACTGGTAGATTTACCATAAAAAACAACAGTGATAATCCTAAACAGCTAGTCGCAATCCACTGGTTGAAAAGCTGCTGATCGCGATCTTCTAACGGATAGAATGAAGCTTCTTTTCTAAGAAATTGTTTTCCCACCTTCATGATGGGATTTTGTTTTGTTAGGAGAGTAATGACCCCTACAATAAACGGAACAAGCAGTACCCATGTTGTTGTGAAAAACGATAAAACGACGCTCGCTACAATAAAAGCTTGATTGAACTGAACAAGTGGTTTTGGAATCCCCATGACAAATAGCCTCCTCTTTATATCTCATTATACACAGTGTATTAGTAAGAATAAAGATGGAAGCTTTGGAAACTTATGAGTTTTTCAACTTTCTTAAACAAAGCTTTATACATTCATTTGCCTCTTCGATAAACTTATCATTTCTTGCTTTCAAACGAATTTCAAGCGACTGTTGAAAATAATGATGGGCTTTTGAAAGATTTTGTTGATCTAATAAACATTTTCCGTACTGTTGATACAAGAAATCTGCATATCTATGTAGCGATGATTTTATGTGAAGCTGATTGAGGAGAGTTTCGAACGTTTCATTTGCTTTACACCAATTACTTTGCCAATGGAATGTTTGTCCTAAATAAATAGAACTTTTAAATACTTGCTCGTGTTCATGATACCTTTCATATAAATAAATGGATAGCTGCAAATGTCTTACGCTGCTTTCTAATGCGCCTACAATGCGTTCATATTTACCAATTATCCGGTACATGTCCGCAGCTATTCTCTCATCTTCCTCTGAGATTGCTTTCTTTTTTAAATAAGCAATCCCTTTTCGGATATCAGCTTCATTAAAAGGCACTTCGCGGAGCTTTTGGCTAAAACTATAATTCATATTAAAGGGAATACGCTTTATATCCATAAAGAACCCTTCCTTATATATCCATTTTATATAATTGTACCCTAAATTTGCAGTACATACAATATTTATGAAAGCCTCTTTCATCTGCGGAAAGAGGTTTTCATCACTATGCGTTTCGCTTCATATAATAAAATGGCTTTCCGCTAATGTAACGCGTACCCGTCACGTAAAAATCCATTTTTTCGTAGAGAGCACGAGCTCCTTCATTGTCAAACTCAACATTTAGGGTTAAAGGAAGCTTCCTACTTTCTGCTTCTTGAAAAGCACTCTGTAACAGCATAGATCCAATGCCTTTACCTTGATAACTTTCACCCACAACGATTGAATCAAGATAAAAGTCTCCTGCTTCTGTTTCCCTATCTGGAAGCCACTTGCTGTTTCCTGTTTTTTCACGAACATACGAAACCATTGGCTGATCGAAAGCTTCAATTTGTTCACCCTCATAGCAAATCATGACTCCCGCGATTTCCTCGTTAAGTTCAGCAACCGTAATATTTTTATAGCTATATCGGCTGCAGTCTGACTCCACATATGTTTGTAACACGCGAAGAGCCTCGTCGTCCGCTGAACTAGCAGTATGGTCGCGGACAATTTGACCAAGCATGCTATATAATAGCTCGCTTATAACGCCTGCTTCTTGTTTTTCTGCTTTTCTGATGTTCATACTATCAATACTCCTTTTTATCGTCTATTTCTACTTTACCACATCTGTGTAGTTTTGAAAGAAATATACATTTTATCGAAAAAACAGTATAATGAAATAAATAATAAAAAGGTGGTAGGTGCTCAGTTGATGCCAAGAAAACAAAAGCGTAAAAAGAAAACGTCACGTGATCGATATACCATTTTTGATTTTCTTTTTGATTTACTCTTGGAAGTTCCCCAGCTTTTACTTTGGCCAGTGCGATTCCTTATAAGAAACATAAAACATCTCTTTGATGCGTTTTAATAGGGAGTATTCATTATAGATTGATCATAGCCATGCTTGGAGTGAACCTCTTCCAAGCATGGCTACATTTTTTTACTACTCTTAGTTCAGTGGAAACTCATGCTTTGGTTTGCGCTTTGCCTTTTTTCTTACTTCTTTCCACCAATAGTATAAGGTGGTTCCAACAAAAATCCCTACCAGCATTTTTATCATAAACGGTGTCATCCTACACTCCTTTCTTCTTTTACAAACAGCGCTTGAATAAGTCGCTTTCTTTCAAAAAGTAATAGTGCTAGGCACATTAGCGTTAACACCGTGCTTAAATCTTGTACGCCGATATCAAAAAAGTAATTAACCATCATTACGTTTACAACGATTGGAAAATAACAGATTGCTCCAAACAACGCCGTGCGCGGGATCATAATGAGAATAGCCGCTACTACCTCTCCAATTCCAATTACGATTTCATATTCTTTGGAGTAACCAAAAAATCTCCAAGCCATAACAAACCCTTCACCATTTAGCGCAAGTGCTTCAGGCGTAGGCTCTCCAAACTGGCCGAATACAATCTTTACAGAGCCATAAATAAGAAACACAACCCCTAAAAAAATCCGAAACGTTGCTGGAATTGATTGACGAAAAACTGAAACCCATTTAGAACCTTTCATTTGCCCACTCCTTTACCTCTTTTTCTGTTAAAAATCGACTTCTCTCTTCTGCAGTAGGCAGCCGACAAGCTCTTTTTTTCATAAACTTGTGCCGGTGTTTAGCTACGTAATCATACACTTTGTCTCGAATGCGTTTAGGCACAATAATAAAGACATATGCATACATATTTGACCGGCCCTGTGAGCTCTTTCACAATACGTAACATGGCCGTTGACTTTGTATAGATCAACTCGTTTTGAAATAAGACAATTGAGTTGTATTGTTTAGGGATTATGTGATTAGTTCGCAGTTTTTCACCCAAAGATGATTGTAGGGAAGCAAAACAAAACGTAACTGTTGGGTCATGGTTCATTATAAATAAAATTGTTTGATTACACATATGACAGTCTCCGTCAAAAAAAATGATATGCTTTTTCACTTCTATTGGTAAAACCTCCCTTCTTTTTCATTGTAATAGCTTATCGCATCTGTAACGATGTCATTACCTTACAGTTAGCTTACAGTTTTGTAAGTAAAGCCGTTTAAAGTGCGCAAACTACTATCATAAGAAGAATAAAAAGCAGGCATTTTTCCTACAATAGTTTTGTCTTTATTCAACTTTTTTAGCGACTTTAAAAACCGTTGTTTCCTTCTAAAAACGTTGCTGTAGACCCACTTGCTGCTAGCTTGTTACGATAAAATCATCTAACTGAAAGGAGTTTTTTATGAAACGCTCATCCTCAAACATTGCCTTTTTATCTGTCGCTAGCAACTCACTTGTTGTGCTACTAAAAGTTAGCGTAGGCATTCTGACCGGTTCTGTAGCCGTCTTATCAGAGGCCATTCACTCAGCACTTGATTTATTGGCCTCTTTTATCGCTTTCATTTCTGTTAAAGTATCTGGTAAGCCAGCAGATGACGATCATCCTTACGGTCATGGAAAAATCGAAAATATCTCAGGAACAATTGAGACGTTGCTTATTTACGTAGCAGGTATTTGGATTATTTATGAATGTGTACATAAGTTGATTTCACCTGAACCGATTAAACTTCCGCTTCTAGCTATTGGTGTTATGCTTCTGGGTGCTCTTATTAACTTTGTAGTTTCTAGAATTGTAAATAAGGAAGCAAATCGTATTAACTCTGTTGCAATGAAGTCAAATGCCTTTCACCTTCTTACAGATGTATACACATCGCTTGGTGTAGGACTTAGCTTAATATTAGTTGCCGTAACAGGTTGGACGTTTCTAGACCCTATTATCGGGATTGCCTTGGCGCTTTATATTATGATTGAAGCAACGAAGTTAATGAAAGAGGCCTTCCCTCCTCTGCTGGACGCTCGTTTAAACAAAAGTGAAGAAGAAGAGGTTTTCCAGGCTATTCGTACCTTTCAAAGTGAGTATATTGAAATTCAGTGTTTTAAAACACGAAGAGCAGGAGCCCACGAACATATTGATTTTCACCTCATCGTACCGCCAGAGAATAGCATCAAAAGCATTCACCACTTATGTGATCGCATTGAGGATAAAATTCTTGAAAAGTTTCCGAACGCTCACATTATGATTCACCCAGAGCCGGACGGTTTACAAGAAAGGTAAGCACGAGGCTAGCACATAACAAAATATTTTTTTCTCAAGAACGGATCATGTTCTACAATAGTTAGCTTTTAAGAACAAGTTCGTCCTATTTCAATAGTTTTTTAACTTGTTTTTGAAACCAAAAATATCTCATCTCTTTAATATTGTTAACAAAAAAATAAGAATAATCTAACAAATATGCGTCTTTTATGCTACTATATAGTTTAATTATTTCTGAAAGAGGTGAACGTTTTGAATGACTTATTAACGTTTTTATTACTATCTTCTTTTGTTATAATGAGTCCTGGTGTTGATACTGCGCTTATTACAAAACGCACCGTTAGTGAAGGGCAAGCCTCTGGTTATCGAATGGCTTTAGGGATTACTACGGGCTCATTAGTTCATACGTTTGCCGCAGCGTTTGGCCTTTCAGCCATTCTCATGCAGTCTGCTTTAGCATTTGAAATTGTAAAATACGTGGGAGCTATTTATTTGATTTACCTCGGCGTTTCTTCATTTATGACAAGAAAAAAACAAGAAACAGAAGAGAATTTAAAAGACCAAATAAAACCTGGTCAGTCTGCATTTAAGCAGGGATTGTTATCAAACGTATTAAACCCAAAAGTAGCGATGTTTTTTCTGACGTTTTTACCTCAATTCGTCACCCCAGGTTCAAGCTCTATTCAGCAATTACTAATGATGGGTGTTATATATACGTTTCTATCTATTTCTTGGTTTTTTGTTTATGTCTTTTTCATTAACTATTTGCGAAGCTGGCTGTTATCGGCCAAGGTTCAGCGCGCAATGGATAGGGCAACTGGCTTAGTACTGATTGGCTTTGGAGTTAAGCTTGCGTTTTCAAAACAAAATTAATTCAAAAGAGTTTGGGACATAACAAAATGATTGCTTCTAAGAGACGAACAATAGCTGTTCCAATCTTTTTGGTTTGTCTGAACACGTTCGTTCCATTGCGCTACGGCCACTCGCTTTCCGCGGGGAGGAACCTGAGCTTCCTCGCTGCGCTGCGGGGATCTCAGTTTTCCCTCTCTTTCCCGCAGGAGTCGAGTGTCCTACGCTCCATTCCACCCTGTTTTCACAATCAACCAAAAAACCTGAACGATTAAAAGTGAGAAACTCTCAATCGTTCAGGTTTATCATTGGCTGAATTACTTATGTCCCAGCCTCTTTTTATTTATCCCATAATGAAGCGAACTGCGGCCATTAAGGCTACTCCGCTTAAAACCGTAACGGATAAGCTCTTGCTTCGAATCGCAATGAAAATCGTTGGGATAATTACAATGATAACTTCCCAGTTCACTTGAAGAGCATTTTCTGTTTGTACGGTGAAGTTTTCTACTACCAAAGCGGTTAAGATACAAACGGGAATATATGAAAGCCACTTAAGAACCGGTTCTGGCAGCGTCATGTTTCGAACAATTGCAAATGGTACAACCCTTGGAATAAACGTTACAAGTGCACACCCTAAAATAATGAGCAGTGTTGATAGATCTAAACTCATTTTTCAGTCATCACTCCAATCGTTGCAACAATGATAGTTGACACAATAACGGCTACGTGCGAAGGCATAAAAAACGATAGCGTAATCATGGCAATAGTCATGTATGCAATTAAAGTAAGAGAATGTCTAAGCTTTTTGGGAGCAAGACTTTGCAGCTGTAGAACAAGAAGCGCGACAAACATAGCGATTAAAGCAAAATCAAGACCTAATGCTTCAGGATCTACAATCACGTTTCCAAATAACGCTCCCACAACGCAGGCACAAATCCATGAAAAGTAAGCCGTAATGTTTAAGCCATTCATCCAGCGGTCCGTTATATGTTCACCTTTTGCGATTTTATTAGCAGCAACACCAAATGATTCGTCCGTAATAAGAGCTCCAATGCCTATATTCTTTACCAACGAATAGCGCGTAAAGTGTGGAGCAAGAGTTGCACATAATAAAAGATGCCTTAAGTTTACAATAAAAATGGTTAAAATAATGGCTGAAGCCGGACTATCAGCGACAAGCAACGCACAAAAAATAAACTGAGCCGCTCCTGCATAAACAAATATGGCTAATAGCGCTACTTCTAAAACACTAAGCTTTGAAGCTACTCCTACTACTCCACAAGCAATACCAATACTTATGTATCCTAATAGCGTGGGAACACAGTCTTTCACTCCTTGTGAAAAGGTTGGGATAGCACTTTCTCTTTCAACAAACGCTTTTTCAGTGATCACGTAACCCCCTCCTTTGTTCATTATATTATACAACCAACTGTTATAACAAACAACTGTATGTTATACTGTTTATATAAAAATGTTAAAGGAGATCTATTATGGACCATATCCAGCAAACAATTGCGGCTAACTTAATTAGCATTCGAAAAAAAAGAAACTTATCTCTCACGCAAGTTTCTGAGCTAACGGGTGTCAGTAAAGCAATGCTCGCGCAAATTGAAAATGGAAAATCCAGCCCAACTGTTACGACGCTATGGAAGATTGCCAATGGCCTTCAAGTATCCTTTTCATCGTTTATCCAAGAGCAAAAAGCACAGGTGAAAAAAATTCAGCTAAACGATCTTAAACCTATTACAGACAATGAAGGCAGCTACGTTGTCTTTCCATTTTTTCCTTACCATCCTGAAAAAAAGTTTGAAGTATATATCGTTACGCTTGCCCCTGGGTGTACGCACGGAGCAAAATCTCACCTTGGAGAAGAATACTTGCTGGTAAAAGACGGTGATTTGTCTGTTATAGTAGACGGTGAAGAACATGAGCTAACATCTGGAGATGCGCTTCAGTTTCCAGGCTCGTCACCTCATAGCTATATAAATCGAACGGAAAAAGAAGCGAGCTTTTTCTTGTTGATGTACTACCCAGAACCGCAATAAAAGGAGCCTTAATAGATTAGAGCTCCTTTTATTTAAACTATAAGAGATGAACCTTGAATAATAATTACTGTCATTCCCACATCACTTCCTGACGTGTGCCACTCGTCTTTTTCCCACAATGCTGCTTGTCCTTTTTTGACTTGTACCTGGACTTCATCATCACTTGTTACCCAACCTTCACCCTCAATTACCAAGAACAGCTGTTTACTTGGCGCCTCATGATGACCTGTAATTCCTCCCGGTTCAATATACATAATTCCTATAGAAGCTTCTTTTAGATTCGCTATCTTCAAATAGCTTGATAGCTCAGAGTTATATCGTGTAACTGGAACCGCCTGCTGCTGTTGAAATGAAATAATCTTCAAGTAATCTTCACCTCTTCATACACTCTAGTTAACATAATAATATTATTACTGATAATGAGTAAATTCAGTTCAAAATATTTCCATCTTATAAAATAAAAAAGACAAATACGCAAACCTGGTTTAGAAT